>JBILKC010000164.1:0-6603 GCA_044376885.1 Hylemonella sp.
CGGCACCTACTATCCGATGACCGTCAAGAAGCATCTGCGAGCCCAAGAGGTGGCGCAGCAGAACAACCTCACTTGTATTTACCTGGTGGACTCGGGAGGTGCCAATCTGCCCAACCAGGACGAAGTTTTCCCCGACCGCGACCACTTCGGCCGTATTTTCTATAACCAGGCCAATATGAGCGCTCAGGGTATTTCGCAGATTGCAGTGGTTATGGGCAGTTGTACGGCCGGTGGCGCCTACGTGCCCGCCATGAGTGACGAGACCATCATCGTCAAGAACCAGGGAACCATTTTTCTGGGCGGCCCGCCTTTGGTGAAGGCCGCAACCGGTGAGGTGGTCAGCGCAGAAGATCTGGGTGGCGGCGATGTGCATACCCGCTTGTCCGGCGTGGCCGACCACCTGGCCCAAAACGATCTGCATGCGCTGTCGCTGGCACGCGAGGCGGTGGCGCATTTGAATAAGAAAAAGGCTTTTTCCCTTGCCAATATTGAAGTTTCCGCTCCTAAATATGAAGCAAGTGAGTTGTACGGGATCATTCCCGCTGACACCCGCAAACCCTTCGATGTGCGCGAGATCATTGCCCGAATTGTGGATGGCTCCGATCTGCACGAGTTCAAGCCCCGCTTTGGTGCCACGCTGGTGTGCGGCTTTGCGCACATCGAGGGCATGCCGGTGGGCATCATTGCCAACAATGGCATTTTGTTTTCTGAATCGGCACTCAAGGGGGCGCACTTTATTGAGTTGTGCTGCCAGCGCAAGATACCGCTGGTGTTTCTGCAAAACATCACTGGCTTCATGGTCGGACGCAAGTATGAAAACGAAGGCATCGCCCGCAATGGTGCCAAGATGGTCACTGCGGTGGCAACCGCTGGCGTTCCCAAGTTCACCGTCATCATCGGTGGCAGTTTCGGCGCCGGCAACTACGGCATGTGCGGGCGTGCGTTCAGTCCGCGCTTCCTGTGGATGTGGCCGAATGCGCGCATCAGCGTCATGGGTGGAGAACAGGCGGCGAGTGTCCTGGCGACCGTCAGGCGTGACGGGATTGAAGGTAAGGGCGGCGTCTGGAGCATGGAAGAGGAAGAAGCCTTCAAGACGCCAATCCGCCGTCAGTATGAAGCGCAGGGGCACCCCTATTTTGCCACCGCACGTTTGTGGGATGACGGCATCATCGACCCTGCAGATACCCGCCGGGTCCTAGCGCTCGGGTTATCGGCCGCTCTGAATGCGCCGATACCGGAGACCAAGTTCGGTATTTTTCGAATGTAGGCCGACATGAAACAACCCCAGAGCACGCGCTTTGCGTGGCACGCCAATTGAATACTAAAACCATCACCAGCGGCATTTCTTCTGGCGATTGGGTCGCCCGCAGCTTGCGCAGCGTCTGGCACCCATGCACCCAGATGCAGCACCACGAGACGGTGCCGCTGATTCCGGTGAGTCATGGCCGGGGAGCCTGGCTCTATGACATGCAGGGCCACGCCTACATTGACGCCATCAGTTCGTGGTGGGTCAACCTGTTTGGGCACGCCAATCCACGCATCAACGCGGCGCTCAAAGACCAGCTCGACAAGCTGGAACACGCCATGCTGGCAGGTTTTACCCATGAGCCCGTGATCGCCTTGTCTGAAAAATTGTCGGCTTTGACCGGCGGTGTTCTCGGTCACTGCTTTTACGCCTCGGATGGCGCTTCAGCGGTAGAAATCGCGCTCAAGATGAGTTTTCATGCTTGGCGAAACGCCGGACAGTCCGGAAAGCAGGCCTTTGTGTGTCTCAAGGGGAGTTACCACGGCGAGACCATCGGCGCACTGGCGGTGACTGACGTGGCTCTTTTCCGCGATGCCTACGGTGCGTTGCTGCGCCCGGCGCATGTCGTGGCTTCGCCCGATGCGCGGCAGGCCCTGCCGGGTCAATCCGCTGGCGATGTGGCGCAACAGGCTGCCCAGTCGTTGGAGGCGTTGCTGCAGGCGCATGCAGGAACAATTGCCGCTGTGATTGTCGAGCCGCTGGTGCAGTGTGCCACCGGCATGGCCATGTACGATCCGCTTTACCTCAGAGAAGTTCGCGCCTTGTGTGACCGCTACAAAGTGCATCTGATCGCCGATGAAATTGCTGTGGGATGCGGCCGTACCGGTACCTTTTTTGCTACTCAGCAGGCAGAAATTGGTGAGCAGCCGGTATGGCCCGACTTCATGTGCCTGTCCAAAGGCATCAGCGGCGGTTACCTGCCCCTGTCCCTGGTCATGACACGCGATGACATCTACCAGGCCTTCTATGACGCCGATGTCACCCGTGGCTTTTTACACTCGCACTCCTACACCGGCAACCCCTTGGCCTGCCGCGCTGCTCTGGCGACCTTGTCAATTTTTGAAGAAGACGATGTGCTGGTGCGAAATCGCGATCGCGCCGCCAGATTAACCGCTGCCCTGGCTCCGCTGGCCACGCACGACCGGGTGCGACACTTCCGCCAGCGCGGAATGATCTGGGCTTTTGATGCGGTAGTCGAAGACCCGCAGCGTGCGGCAACGTTCTCAAGCTGCTTTTTTACGGCTGCGCTGGCGCGCGGCCTGCTGCTGCGCCCGATAGGGAAAACAGTCTATTTAATGCCGCCTTATATACTTACAGACGAAGAAATTGCTTTGCTGGCAGCGCGTACACAAGCGGTGTTTGAAGAGGTGATGCGCCCATGACGGATTCGCCCATGAGCAACCCACTCATTGCACAACTGCAAGCGCAGTTGCAGGAACTCGGCGCACAGGGCTTGTACCGTAACCGTCGGATTGTGGCGACCCCGTGTGCGCCGCAGCTGGCGGTCGACGGCCGACGGGTGTTGAGCTTTAACAGCAACGACTACCTGGGTCTGGCGGCTGATGCCCGCGTGGTTGAGGCACTTCGCGAAGGCGCTTCCCGCTACGGAGCGGGGAGCGGCGCCTCCCACCTTGTCAGTGGCCATGGTCTGGCACATTCGCAACTGGAAGAAAAGCTGGCTGAATTTATAGCGCCCCATGTGCCATCGGTTCGTGCCTTGTATTTTTCATCCGGCTATTTGGCAAACCTGGGGGTTCTCGGGGCCTTGAGCAGCCCCGATCCTGCAAACACCGAGGTTTTCTCGGACGCGTTGAACCATGCCTCGCTGATTGATGCTGCCCGCCTGTCGCGTGCTGTTGTCAAGATTTATCCGCACGGCGATCTGGCTGCCCTGGACACCCTGCTCAGCGCAAGCCCGGCCAAGAACATGCTGGTGGTCACTGACGGCGTATTCAGTATGGATGGCGATATTGCGCCATTGCCTGCCTTGTTGGCTCTGTGTGAGCGTCATGGTGCCTGGCTGGTGGTTGACGATGCGCATGGCTTTGGCGTTCTGGGTGAAAACGGGCGCGGTGTACTTGAGCACTTTGACTTGTGCTCCCCCCTGCTTGTTTACATGGGTACGCTGGGCAAGGCAGCGGGAGTGGCTGGCGCATTTGTGGCGGCGCATGAGACCGTCGCGTCCTGGCTGGTGCAGCGGGCCCGTACCTACATTTACACCACGGCTGCGCCACCGGCGGTGGCACATGCGCTTATCACCAGCCTGCACCTGATCGGCGGCGAAGTAGGCCGGCAGCGTCGCTTGCATCTCGCGGCCTTGCGACAGGCCATGGCTGACCTGGCGTTGCGTCCGGGATGGACGCGTCTGCTGTCAGACACCCCGATCCAGCCACTGGTCATTGGAGGCAACACCGAAGTGCTGCAGGTGTCGCAAGTTCTGCTTGATCTGGGGGTGTGGGTGTCTGCCATACGGGCACCTACGGTTCCCCCAGGATTAGCCCGCCTGCGCATTACCTTGTCTGCATCGCACACGCTGGACGATGTGGCGCAACTCAAAAGCGCATTGCAAACGGCATGTGAAAGGACAATACCAATTCAAATGGATGCTTGAAATGAGTGAAAAATTCTCCTGTTTTGTAACCGGCACTGATACCGAAATCGGCAAGACGCTGGTTGGCACTGCCCTGCTCTGGTCTTTGGGCCAGCGGGGGATCAAGGCCGCCGGGATGAAGCCCATTGCTGCGGGCGCCCAGGAGCACCAGGGGGCTTGGCGCAACGAAGATGTTGATGCACTTGCGGCTGTTGCAACGCTTCAATTGCCCCAGGACACACTCACGCCGTATTTGCTCCGCACCCCGGCAGCTCCGCATATTGCCGCAGCGTTGGAGGGGGTGACCATTGACCCCCGGCATATCCTTCAATGCTTTGAAACCGTAAGGCAACGTGCCGATGCCGTGGTGGTTGAGGGTGTGGGGGGCTTTCGAGTCCCTCTGACAGATGATTTTGATACAGCAGATTTAGCCCGGACTATGCGTTTGCCGGTGATTCTTGTGGTGGGCTTGCGTCTGGGATGCATCAGCCAGGCGCTGCTGACGGCTGAAGCAATTGCAGCGCGCGGGCTGGTGCTGGCTGGCTGGGTGGCCAATACCATCGATCCGGCTATGCCCCACATGCAGGCCAATGTGAATGCCATTGCGGCCAGAATCAGCGCACCTTTGTTGGGACACCTGCCCAGGTTTGAGCAATCCGGTGCCGCAGTCGCAGCCGCGTGTCTGGATTTGGGTGTTTTGTACCAATTACCTCCCATAGACGCCAAGGAGTGAGCATGTTTAGCAAAATCCTTATCGCCAATCGCGGAGAAATTGCCTGCCGGGTGGCCGCCACTGCCGCGCGATTGGCCATTAAAACCGTAGCGGTTTATTCTGATGCAGATGCCCACGCCAAGCATGTGGTGGCGTGCGATGAGGCGGTGCATATCGGTGGCAGCGCCCCGAAAGACAGCTACCTGCGTTGGGAGCGCATCATCGACGCAGCCAAGGCGACAGGCGCGCAGGCGATTCACCCCGGCTACGGTTTTCTGAGTGAAAACGAAGCGTTCGCCAAGGCGTGCGCCGCTGCCGGACTGGTCTTTATCGGACCTCCGGCCAGCGCCATCCAGGCCATGGGCCTGAAGGCCGAGTCCAAGCGACTGATGGAAAAAGCCGGTGTGCCTTTGGTGCCCGGCTACCACGGGAAGGACCAGGATGCCGAACGCTTGCAGCGCGAGGCTGACCGCATTGCTTACCCCGTGCTCATCAAGGCCAGTGCGGGTGGCGGAGGCAAAGGCATGCGCGCGGTTGACAAGGCAGAAGACTTTGCGTCAGCGCTCGCGTCCTGCAAGCGCGAAGCCATCAACAGTTTTGGCGATGACGCCGTGCTGATTGAAAAATATGTACAACGCCCGCGACACATCGAGATTCAGGTGTTCGGTGACACCCAAGGCAACTATGTGTACCTCTTCGAGCGTGACTGCTCGGTGCAGCGCCGCCACCAGAAGGTGCTGGAAGAAGCGCCAGCGCCCGGCATGACGCCTGCACTACGTGCCCAAATGGGCCATGCCGCCGTGGAAGCTGCGCGAGCCGTGAACTACGTCGGTGCCGGTACTGTGGAGTTCATCGTCGAGCAGCCTGGTAGCTATGGTTTGGAGGACGCCAGGTTTTACTTTATGGAGATGAACACCCGCCTGCAGGTGGAACACCCTGTGACCGAGGCCATCACCGGACTGGACCTGGTGGAGTGGCAGCTGCGTGTGGCCAGTGGCGAGCCACTGCCGTTGCGACAGGATCAGTTGCAGATACATGGCCATGCCATCGAGGCCCGCATTTGTGCCGAAAACCCCGACAACAACTTTCTGCCTGCCACCGGTTCCTTACAGGTTTATGGCTTGCCGCCCCATGTGACATTTGAGCGCGCAGAGCACGGCGTCCGCGTGGACTCGGGCGTGCGTGAGGGTGATGCGATCAGCCCGTTCTACGACTCCATGGTGGCCAAACTCATCGTGCATGGCGCTAGCCGCGAGGAGGCGCTGGCTCGTCTGGACGCTGCGCTGGCGCAAACGCACATCGTAGGTCTGGCAAGCAATGTTCAGTTTTTGCGGCATGTGACGACCAGTACGTCATTTGCCACTGCGCAGCTGGACACGGCCTTGATTCAACGTGAGTCAGATGCCTTGTTTAACCAGGATAAAGTGGGTTTGCCGCTGGCGGCAGCTGCTTTGATCGCCCACACCTTGCAGGCTGGCCAACGCCAGGCTGCGCAATCGGATGTGTGTGGCTGGCAAGACCCCTGGGCCCAGCGCGATGGCTGGAAGTCCCACGGCGCGCAGGTACGCAGCTTTGCCCTCGAATACGCTGGCCAGGCCCACACCGCGATCTTGCACACCTTGCGCGGTGGCGCTATGGAGCTGACCCTAGACGGGCAGACCTGCCCGCTGCAATGGGCCGCACAAGGCCATGCACTGGATGTGAGCCTGGGTGCCAAGCGCAGTGTGGTGAATGTTTATAAGTATGGCCCTATGGCGTACGTATTCGGTGTTCATGGCGCTACACAAATCATCGCTATTGACACGCTTATCCATGCGGGTGATGCGCAGTCTGAGGGTGGTCGCCTGTCGGCACCCATGCCCGGCAAGGTGGTTTCTTTCGCGGTCAAAGCGGGGGATGTTGTCAAAAGTGGTCAGCCACTCGCCGTGCTGGAGGCCATGAAAATGGAACACACCATCGCAGCGCCTGCTGACGGTGTGGTCACTGAGCTGATGT
>JBILKC010000011.1:0-20578 GCA_044376885.1 Hylemonella sp.
CCACGCGGGTCATCAAAGTAAATCCCCTGCAATTGAGGACACTGCGATCGGATATCCAGAAGTTTGTCCACCTGCTCCTGGTCTTCAGCAAAGACAAAGCGAACATCGGCATTGTTAATGGGGAAAATGCATTCTGCTGCTGCTGCATCCTGATACAAAGGAACCGGGATGGCGCCCAGCGATTGGGCTGCCAGCATGGTTGCATAAAGGCGGGGGCGGTTGGCGCCCACCACCACCATGTGTTCGCCTCGTTGAAGCCCGGCCAGGTGCAGACCGCAGGCCAGAGCTTCCACCATGGAGGCCAGTTGCGCCCAGCTCAAGGCCTGCCAAATACCGTATTCCTTTTCGCGCATGGCTGGCGCATCAGGCCTGAGCAGGGCATGCTGGAGTAGTAACCGCGAAAAAGTCGTCTTCATTACAGAGTTAATCTTAGGCTTGAGTTTGACGCCAAGTTGTCGTTTCGACGACAATTCAGGGAAAGCCCTAGCTGGTGTTTTCCCTTACCTCCCGGAATTACATGACTCCAGTTGCACGCTCCAGCGCAACCGCCAAAGCCCCTCTCTACCAGCGCCGCAGAGCGCCGACTCAGCAAGAGCTGGCAGGGATTCCATGGCTGGGTTTGCTCACGCCTGATGAACTCAAGATCGCGTTATCAGAGATAAAAGTTGCTGACGCAATGCCAGGCGACAGGATCTGCCGTGTTGGCAAGCCCGTGACGTACTGGTTTGGGGTGATCGAGGGTCTGCTGAAAATGAGCGGAGAAAACGTCGACGGGCAGACAATCAATTTTATTGGTCTGCCCTCTGGTGGCTGGTTTGGTGAAGGCACCGTTTTGAAACAGGAGCCTTACCGTTACAACGTGGTTGCGCTGCGTAACAGCAGGGTGGCAGGGCTTCCAGTCCAAACTTTTATGCATCTGTTGAGCCAGTCCATCGCATTCAACCGTTTTGTGATCAATCAGCTTAATGAGCGGCTCGGACAGTTCATTGCAGCACGCGAAATTGACCGCATGAGCGACCCCGATATGCGTGTCGCCCGCAATCTCGCAGCGCTTTTCAATGCCTCGCTTTACCCGGGGGTAGGCGAAGTACTGCACATTACACAGCAAGAGCTGGCTGATCTGGTGGGTTTATCCCGTCAGCGGGTAAATGAGGCTCTCAAACTGTTAGAAAGGCTCAATCTGATACATGTTGAGTATGGAGGTGTTCGCGTTTTGGACACAATGGCCCTACGCACCAGCCGACTATCATGAGTTGGCTTCGGGGGAGGGTTGTCCATGCTTGAGCACAAGCCGGTCCTGATGCTGTTGCCGCTGACTCGCTCGGGCGGCTAGCCTTGGTGTCAAAGGTATTTCTGTACCTGTTGACACCTGACGCATCAAAAAACTGCTGGCAAAATGAACGCTTAGCATCAAAGAAAAGTCATGTGCCTCATCACCTTGAGCTGGCAACCTGGTAGACCTGTCCCTTTACTCCTAGCCGGCAATCGCGATGAGTTTTATGTCCGTCCGACACGGGGCTTGCATCACTGGCCAGGTCAACGCATCCTCGCGGGCCAGGATTTACAGGCGGGTGGAACCTGGCTGGGTTTAGGGGTTTGTGCGGACACTGGCCGCATTCGACTGGCGGCACTGACCAATTATCGTGATGTCGCGAATCACCGAGACGATGCGACGTCCAGAGGCCACATTACCGCCGCCTTTTTAAACAGCACGATTGGCGCTAAGGCGTATCTCCATGAGCTGTGCACACAGGCTGGGCTCTACAACCCGTTTAACCTGATCCTGTTCGATGGCCTTGATTTAATGGGTTTTGAGAGCCGATATTCGCGAATCTTTGCCCTGCCAAAAGGCATCACTTCCGTTTCTAACGCCGACTTCAACACGCCTTGGCCGAAGCTCAAGCGTTTGCAGCGCGATTTTGAACAAACGCTGGTAGCTCATGATGACCCTTCTTTCCAGCAAGTCCAGCTATTTAAACTGCTGTCAGATAAGCAGATTGCGCCGGATGCAGAACTGCCTCAAACCGGCATTCCCTTGGATAGAGAACGCGCCTTATCGTCAGCATTCATACACTCACCCGACTATGGCACCCGAGCCAGTAGCGTCATACGCATCAAAGACAACTTGGCTGAGTTCACGGAAAGAAGCTTTGACGCGAACGGGTTCAAAGAAGAGGTGTCAGAAACCATTTCTTAGGGCAACGCAAGCGTTGGCCGTTGCCTCTACGGATTTGAAGCCAACACGCGGTCGGGCTGCCAGGACTTAAGTCGCTCGCCCATGAGAAGTTGGCCGTCCACAGCAAAAATTGATGAACTTTGCTGCTCCGAATGAGGGTTTTACCTAGGGTCAGAGCTCTTGCTGCAGCAAATAATGAGGGTTGGTTTTTCAATAACGCGCACAACGGAGACAAATTCATGCAGGTTCAACTCAAGGTCAACGGGAAAGCCACGGCTGTTGACGTCCCCCCTCACACTTTGCTGGTACAAGTGTTGCGTGAGCACCTCAAACTGACCGGTACCCATGTCGGCTGCGATACCGCCCAATGTGGCGCCTGTACAGTCATCAAGGACGGCCGCGCCATCAAATCTTGCAACGTGCTGGCGGCCCAGGCCGCTGGGTCAGAAATTACCACCATCGAAGGGCTCGCGGCCGCCGATGGCACCATGCACCCGATGCAGGCGGCTTTCAAAGCGTGCCACGGCCTTCAGTGCGGCTATTGCACCACTGGCATGGTCATGAGCGCGGTAGATTTGTGCACCCACCATCCCAAGGCCGACGCTGGCGAAATACGCGCCTTGCTGGAGGGCAACATTTGCCGCTGCACTGGATATCAGAACATTGTCAAATCCGTGCAGCAGGGCCAAGCGGCCATGGCTGCCAATTAAAGGAGAAACTTGATGGGTGCATCCGACTTTTCCAAACTGCCGCACATTGGCGAGGCTGTCCTGCGCAAGGAAGACTACCGCTTTCTGACCGGGGCTGGCCAATACACCGACGACATCACCTTTGCTGCCCAGACCTACGCCGTGTTTGTGCGTAGTCCGCACGCCCACGCGCTGATCAAGGGCATTGACCTGACCCGTGCCAATGCCATGCCCGGCGTAGTGAAAATTTTCACTGGCAAGGACCTCGAAGGCAAGATGGGTGGCCTGCCTTGTGGCTGGCTGATCAACAACCCCGATGGTTCCCCCATGAAAGAGCCACCGCACCCGGTCCTGGCGCTTGGGCGTGCCCGTCACGTCGGCGACCAGGTTGCAATGGTGATTGCCGAGACCCTGGAGCAGGCGAAAAACGCGGCTGAGGCAGTTGAAGTGGATTACGAACCCCTGAGTGCCGTGGTGGATGTGCGCGACGCCGCCAAAGGAGCCCCGTTGCACGAGGTCGCTCCGGATAACCACTGCTACAAGTGGGCCTTGGGGGACAAGGCGCAGGTGGATGCTGCCTTTGCCACTGCAGCCCACATCACCAAGCTTGACCTAGTCAACAACCGCCTGGTACCAAACGCCATGGAGCCGCGCGCTGCGATTGGCAGCTACAGCCGGGCGACTGAAGAGTACACCCTGCATGTCTCCAACCAGAACCCGCACGTTGAGCGGCTGCTGATGACTGCCTTTGTTCTGGGCTTGCCCGAGCATAAGGTGCGGGTGATCGCGCCCGACGTCGGCGGCGGCTTTGGCTCCAAGATTTACCTGTATGCCGAGGACGTGGCCCTGACCTGGGCCGCCAAGCAGGTCAACCGCAGCATCAAATGGACTTGCGAGCGTTCCGAGTCCTTCCTGACCGATGCCCATGGCCGCGACCACGTCAGTCACGCTGAAATGGCGATGGATGCCAACGGCAAGTTCTTGGCGATGCGGGTGCATACCGATGCCAATCTGGGCGCTTATCTGTCCACTTTCTCCACGGCCGTGCCGACCATTCTGTACGCCACACTGCTGGCCGGGCAGTACACCTGTCCCCAGATTTATGTCGAGGTGGATGCCTGGTTCACCAATACGGTGCCCGTGGATGCCTACCGTGGTGCCGGCCGGCCCGAAGCCACCTATCTGCTGGAGCGCCTGGTGACGCGCTGCGGCTGGGAGATGGGCCTGTCGCAGGACGAAATCCGCAAGCGCAATTTCATCAACAGCTGGCCCTACCAGACACCTGTGGCTCTGCAGTACGACGTGGGCGACTACCGGGGCTGCATGGACAAGGCCGAAATACTGGCTGACGTGGCCGGTTTCGAAGCGCGCAAGACTGCCAGTGCAGCCAAAGGCTTGCTGCGTGGTATTGGCTATTCCAGTTACATCGAGGCCTGCGGCATTGCGCCGAGCAACATCGCCGGCGCACTGGGTGCACGTGCCGGCTTGTTTGAGTGCGGTGAGATCCGGGTTCACCCGACTGGCAGCGTGACCGTGTTCACCGGCTCGCACAGCCACGGCCAGGGACATGAAACCACCTTTGCCCAGGTAGTGGCGGCCCGGTTGGGTATTGCTGTGGATGCCGTGGACGTGGTGCACGGTGACACCGGTCGCGTGCCGTTTGGCATGGGTACCTACGGCTCACGCTCTATCTCGGTTGGTGGCGCGGCCATCATGAAGGCGCTCGACAAGATCGAGACCAAGGCCAAGAAAATTGCCGCCCACCTGATGGAAGCGAGCGACGCAGACGTCGATTTCGCCAACGGCGAGTTCACCATCAAGGGCACAGATAAAAAGGTCACCTTCGGCCAGGTGGCGCTTACCGCCTACGTGCCGCACAACTACCCGCTCGACAAGCTGGAGCCGGGCCTGAACGAAACTGCGTTCTACGACCCAACCAATTTCACCTTCCCGGCGGGCACCTACATCTGCGAGATTGAAATCGACCCCGCTACCGGCACCACCCGGGTTGACAAGTTCACTGCCGTGGATGATTTCGGTACCATCATTAACCCGATGATCGTCGAGGGTCAGGTGCATGGCGGTCTGGTGCAGGGCATCGGCCAAGCGCTGCTAGAGAACTGTGTCTATGACCGCGACACCGGCCAGCTGCTGACCGGCTCGTTCATGGATTACGCCATGCCACGCGCCGACGATTTCCCTGAGTTCAAGATCGACACCATCTGCACGCCCTGCACGCACAACCCCTTGGGCACCAAGGGCTGTGGCGAAGCCGGCGCCATCGGTTCACCACCGGCGGTGATGAACGCCGTGCTGGACGCGCTCAAGAGCGTCGGTGTGACCGAGCTAGACATGCCAGCCTCCGCCAGCCGGGTTTGGGAAGCCATCCAGGCAGCCAAGTAACAACACATTCGTTCAAGACAGAGGACACAACCATGTACCCATTCACCCTGGAGCGGCCCGCTACCCTGGCTGCCGCCACACAACTCGCTGCCAGCGGCGCCAAAGTACTGGCCGGCGGCCAAACCCTGCTGGCCTCCATGAAACTGCGCCTGTCCCAGCCAGGCCAACTGGCTGATCTGTCCGGCATTGCTGAGCTCAGGGGCATCTGCCGAGAGGGCAATGCCCTCGTGATCGGTGCCATGACGCGTCACATCGACGTGGCCAACAACGCTGACGTGAAGGCCCTGATCCCCGGCTTGGCCGACCTGGCTGCCCACATTGGCGACAGACAGGTGCGCGCCATGGGTACCTTGGGTGGTTCGGTCGCCAACAACGACCCGGCCGCCTGCTACCCCAGCGCTGTGCTCGGTCTCGGTGCCACAGTGCAAACCACCTCGCGCAAGATCGCCGCTGACGATTTCTTCCAGGGGATGTTCAGCACGGCGCTGGCCGAGGGCGAGCTCATCACTGCCATCCACTTCCCCATTCCCAAACGCGCGGTTTACATGAAGTTTGTTCAGCCCGCCTCTCGTTTTGCGCTGGTGGGCGTCTTTGTGGCGCAAACCGATGCCGGTGTGCGGGTGGCAGTGACCGGTGCCGGCCAGGGTGTATTCCGCCACAGCGGTCTGGAAGCTGCCCTGAACAGCAGCTTCACGGTGGCCTCAGCGGCTGGCGTGGCGATTGACGCCTCAGAGCTCAATACCGACATTCATGCGTCGGCGGCCTACCGTGCCAATTTGATCAGTGTGCAGACCCAGCGCGCAGTGGCCAAACTGCTCGGCTGATCACGCGAGTCTTGACCAGGCCCCGTGTTCTCTGACACGGGGTTTTTTTGGTGTTTGTCATGTCCAATTTCTCAACGATTGATGCCCTGGTGGCTGCGCTTGAGGCGGCCGGCTACTACGCCGACCGCCGGCTCGCCACCGCTGTTTTTTTGGCACTCAAGCTGCAGCGACCGCTGCTGCTTGAAGGCGAGCCGGGCGTTGGCAAGACCGAGTTGGCCAAGGCGCTGGCCACGGTGCTGGGCCGGGCGCTGCTGCGCTTGCAGTGTTACGACGGGCTGGAGCAGCGTGAAGCACTGTACGAATGGAACTACGCTGCCCAGCTGCTGCACATGCGTGCTGCCCAAGGCCGCGAGGCTGATGTCGCGCAGGTCGAACGTGAGGTCTACCAGCCGCGCTACCTGATCAGCCGGCCCCTGCTGCAGGCGCTGCAGACCCCGGAGCCGGGCGCTGTGCTGTTGATTGACGAGGTGGACCGGGCCGACGAGCCCTTTGAGGCCTTTTTGTTGGAGTACCTGGGCGAGTACCAGGTCAGCATCCCCGAGTTGGGCACGGTACGTGCCCTGGTCAGCCCGGTGACCATCCTCACCAGCAACCGCACCCGCGAGTTGAACGACGCGGTCAAACGCCGCTGCCTCTACCACTGGCTGGATTACCCAGAGCGCGAGCGCGAGCTGGCGATCGTCAGGGCCCAGGTGCCACAGGCCTCGGACGAACTGTCTGCCCAGGTAGCCCAGGTGGTCACACGTCTGCGCAGCCAGCCCTTTGTCAACGCCTTCCAGCGCGCGCCCGGCATTGCCGAGAGCGTGGAGTGGGCCAAGGCGCTGATTGCGCTCGACACCTTGGTGCTGGATCCCGAACTGATGTCTGACACAGCGGGCATTCTGTTCAAGCAGCGCGAAGATGTGGCAGCGCTGACCAAAGACATGGCCCATGACTTGTTGCGGCCCGAGCCGGACACCCAGGTCTGAGCCACATGCAACTCGGCGACGCTCGTACCGGCAAGCTGGCTGCTAATTTGGCTGCCTTTGGCCGCACCTTGCGTCGCGCCGGGGTGCGTGTCGACAGTTCGCGGATCGCGCTGGCGGCCGACGCAGCGTTGACGGTCGGTTTGGATGATCGTGCCGACTTGTCGGCGGCAATGGAAGCGGTACTGGTCAGCCGGGAGCAAGACCGCGAGGTGTTTCGTGAACTGTTCGAGGCTTTTTTTCGCAACCCCAACCTGGCCAATAAACTGCTGTCACAACTACTGCCAAGCGCCGAAGGCAAGGCCGAACCCAGCAAGCGACGCCCGCGGGTGCGCGAGGCCCTGACACCGCAAAAGGCCTTTGGCCAGCAGGTTCAGCCCAAGCAGGAAGACCAGAAAGTCGACTTTGATGCCGCCATGACGGCCAGTGATCAGCAGCGCCTCAAGCACGCTGACTTCAACGCCCTCTCGGCCGCGGAGTACCGACTGGTGGAGCGCCTGGCGCGCGACATCCGGCTGCCTCTGCCCGAATTTGATTCCCGTCGTACCCGCCCTGGTGAGCGGGGCAGACAGCTGCATTGGGCTGGTGTGATGCGCTCGGCGGTGCGTACAGGCGGCGAGCCCATGGAATTGCCAAGGCTGCAGCGTTGTCGCCAGCCGCTGCCGCTGCTGGTGCTGGTGGATGTGTCCGGGTCGATGGAGCGCTACTCGCGACTGCTGCTGGCTTTTTTGCATGCGGCCACGCGCCGTCACCCGCGCCGTGACGTGTTCGCCTTCGGCACCCAACTGACTGACCTGACGCCAGCTTTTCGCTTGGCCGATACCGACACCATGCTGGCCCAGGCCAGCGTACTGATCGAAGATTTTGCAGGTGGTACCCAGTTGGGTGAATCTTTGACGGCGCTGCGCCAACAGCATGCTCGTCGCCTGGTCGGGCGGCGTACCCTGGTGCTGCTGATCACTGATGGTCTGGACACCGGGGAACCCGGCCAACTGATGCAAGAGCTCGGCTGGCTGCGCCGGCGCAGCCGCCGCCTGCTCTGGCTCAACCCTCTGCTGCGCTTTGAGGGCTATGCGCCACTGGCCCAGGGTGCCGCTGTGCTGCACCAGCAAGCCCATGGCATGTTGGCGGTGCACAACCTTAGCCGGCTCGATGACCTGGCAGTCAGTCTGGCTGCCTTGATGAAACGCTAAGTAGCGCTCTGCGCGAAAATACAGCCCGACACACATCAGAACAGGATCACCCTATGGAAATGCAAGGAAGTCGCCAACTCGCCATCACCCAGCAACAGGCTTGGGATGCGCTCAACAACCCCGAAGTGCTCAAGACCTGTATCCCCGGCTGCGAGCGGGTCGAGGCCACGGGGGAGAACCAGTACGCCATCGGTATGGCGGTCAAGATCGGACCGGTCGCGGCCAAGTTCACGGGTAAGATTGCCCTGAGCGACATCAAGGCGCCTGAGAGCTACACCATCTCTTTTGAAGGGCAGGGTGGCCCGGCCGGTTTTGGCAAGGGCAGCGCCAAGGTGCTGCTGGCCCCCAATGCCGAGGGCCATTTGCTGAGCTACAACGTACATGCTTCGGTGGGCGGCAAAGTGGCGCAACTGGGCCAGCGTCTGATTGACGGTGCCGCCAAATCCATGGCTGAAGATTTCTTCAAGCGCTTTGAAGCTGAAATGCAGCGCCAGTACCCGCAGGCCTATGCCGAAAAGTCCCCAGTCACAGCGCCGGCTGCATCGGCCCCAAGGGCGGTGCCAGTCTGGGTTTGGGGTTCGCTGGTTCTGGCCGTGGTCGCTGCCATATACGTCTTGTCGCGCTGAGCGATTTGTCGACAAGTGTCAAGGCGCACAGCTATGGAAAATATTGATGTGATGGTCTTGCGCACCCTGCGCGACTGGCGTCTGGCCGGGCAGCGGGCCCTGCTGGCGACCGTGGTGCGCACCTGGGGCTCCTCACCCCGGCCGGTAGGCTCCATCATGGCCCTGTGCCAGGACGGATCGGTGGTCGGCTCGGTCTCGGGCGGCTGCATTGAAGACGACCTGATCTACCGCTACACCCGTGCTTATGCCGCAACCGCTCCGGCTGACGACGAACAAGACTTGCCGGTTGGCCCGCCGCGCCTTGTCAAGTACGGCATCAGTGCTGACGAGGCCCACCGCTTTGGTCTGCCCTGTGGCGGCACCCTGGAGCTGCTGCTGGAGTTTGACCCCGATGCCGCCAGCTTGGCCGCACTGGTGCTGTCACTCGCTGCCGGCCAACTGGTGAGCCGCTCGCTGCAACTGGCCGACGGCACCGTCAGTCTGACCCCCACTGCTGTGCCGGCTGACCTGACCCTTGACGCGCAGACTCTGGTCAACACCTTTGGTCCCGAATTCCGCATGCTGCTGATCGGTGCCGGACAGCTCACCGAGTACCTGGCCACCATGGCGCTGTTCAGTGGCTTTGCCGTGACGGTCTGCGACCCGCGGGAGGAATACGCGCGCTCCTGGTCGGTTACTGGCGTGACGGTCTTGAAGGATATGCCCGACGACGTGGTGCAGGCTTTTCGTGCCGACCGCCGCACCTGTGTGGTGGCGCTGACGCACGACCCCAAGCTCGACGACCTGGCTCTGCTGGAAGCCTTGCAGACCGATGCCTTTTATGTCGGTGCCATCGGCTCCCGCCGTAATAACGAGGCACGCCGGCAGCGCATGATCGAGCACTTTGGGCAAATCGAGGCTGGCCTGGAGCGTCTGCGTGGCCCGATTGGCATCTATATTGGTAGCAAAACGCCGCCCGAGATTGCGGTGAGCATCATGGCCGAGATCCTGGCAGTCAAGAACGGCGTGACGCTGCCGCGAGACATGGACGTGGCGCACGCCAAAAATGACTTGGCCATCAGCGCCAACAACCCCGGCCTGCTGGTCTGCGGCGTACCAGCGGTGTCCTTACCAAATCAGCGCGCCAACTGAAGTGTCGATTTGCTTACAACGCCTATGTTTCTTTTTCGTGACATAGGGCGGTTTTTTAGCAAATTATTTTCTGGCCGGGTATGTCGTTGTGCATTCGACAACAGTGGGTAAAGGACGCATTTTCCAGACTGTTGCCATGCCATACTTATCTGTATGCGTATGAACTTTTTGTCGGTATTTGCACTTGTCTCCTGCGTGTTGTTGTCATCCTGCTCAACCCAAAGTCTTGTCACGCGGGCGATGGCTGATGCACTCGCAAATCAGACACAGTCCAGCGAAGAAGACCTTCAACTGGCGCGCGAGGCAAGCGCCTTCTATCTGAAATTGTCCGAGTCCGTGCTTGAGCGGACACCCGCGCACACAGCCTTGGCCACTTCAGTGAGCAGTGGGTTCACCCAATACGCCTATGCTTTCGTGGCGTTTGAAGCGGAGAAGCTCGAAACACAAGATGTCAAGGCCGCCCAGAAACAACGCCAGCGTGCTGCACGCCTTTACGAACGTGCCAAGCAGCACGGCTTGCGGGCCCTGACCTTGCAGCAACCCGGTCTGCTAGTTGCGCTGGCGGGGCAGGGTGCAGTGCCGCTTCGCACCGAGCAAGTGGGTTTGGCCTATTGGACTGCTGCGGCATGGGCTGCTTCGATTTCGCTGAGCAAGGACCAGCCCGAACGCGTGGCCGACTTACCCCAGGTACTCAAACTTGCGCAGGCCGCAGATGCATTGGCACCTTCTTATGACGAGGGTGGACTTGCCTCTTTGCTCGGCACACTGGAAGCGTCGCGGCCGGGGGGTAGTACCGAAAAGGCCGCAGCTTACTTTGCCAGATCCTTTCAAGCTGGCGCTGGGCGAAGTTCTGGGGTCTTTGTTGCGCAGGCAGAAGCCCTGGCGCTTCCCGCTGGCGACCGTACACGCTTTGAAGCCTTGCTGCAACAGGCGCTGCAAGTGGCGCAAACACACCGAAACTTGGCCAACGAAGTCATGCGCGAACGCGCGCAGTGGCTGCTCCTCACGATTGACGACCGTTTCTAACTATGCTAAAAAACCGCCGCTTTCTCCTGGCCCTACTGGCAAGCCTCTTGTTACCCGTCAGCGCCCTGTCGCAAGCGATACAGCTACGGGTTGCCAGCGTTGTACCTAAAAATTCGCTCTACCACCAGTCGCTGCTGGAGATGGGGGAAGCGTGGCGCACGGCCCAAGGAACTAACGCACGCTTCACGGTTTTTACCGACGGCAGCCAGGGTGGTGAGTCAGAGATTGTGCGCCGCATGCGCATAGGTCAGCTCCAGGGCGCACTGATCTCGGTGGTGGGCTTGCGCGACATCGAGCTCAGCATTGCTGCTCTGCAAAATCTCCCTTTGCTGTTTCGAAACTGGGAGGAAATTGACTACGTTCGGGACAAGATGCGCGTCGGCATGGAAAAGCGCTTTCTGGACAAAGGTTTCGTTGTGATCGGTTGGGGCGATGCCGGCTGGGTACGCTTTTTCAGCAAAGAGGTTGCGTTCAGCCCCAACGATTTCAAGAGTCGTAAATTTTTCGCCTGGGGCAGTGAGCCAGAGCAACAGGCCATCATGAAGAGCCTGGGCTACACGCCAATTGCCCTGGAAACGGGAGATGCGCTGGCCGCCATTCAGACCGGCATGATTGACGTGCTGCCTTCAACACCCTATTTTGCGCTGGCCAGTCAGGTCTATGGCACGGCCAAACATATGCTCGATATCAATTGGGCGCCGATCGTGGGTGCGCTGGTTGTGACTCAAAAAGCGTGGGACAGCATGTCACCAGCCGCCCATGAGGCCTTGCGCAAGGCCGGTGAAAAAGCTGGAATCGCCATGCGCACACAAGCGCGCAAGGAGGTCGATGAGGCAGTCGCCGCGATGCAAAAGCGCGGTCTGACCGTCAATCGCCCCAGTGAAGCGCAGATGCGCGAATGGAATACGTTGGCAGAACAACTTTATCCGCGCATTCGTGGGGCCATGGTGCCTGCCGAAACTTTCGATGAAGTCTTCCTGCACCTGCGAGCCTACCGGGCAGGTAAGCGTTGATGCAACTCGCTCGCTGGGGGCGCTTCGACGAGGTGCTGTCGGGGGTGGCACTGGCGCTGATGGTGCTGGTTCCGATGCTGGAAATTGTGCTGCGCGGGAGTACCGGTATCGGTGTTGAGAATGCCTCGGTATTGGTCCAGCACCTTGGACTGATCATGACCATGTTCGGTGCCGTGGCAGCCGAGCGCTACGGGCACTTGACTTCGCTGGGTTCGAGCCTTGGGCAGTTAGGCAGTGAACGCATGCAAGCCCTGGCAAAAGGCCTGGTTCAAGGTGCCAGCAGCCTGCTCTCAGGGCTGCTTGCGCTGGCCAGTTGGCGCTTTGTTGCTACAGAAATGGCAGCACCTCAGGCTCTGGCGTACGGCGTTCCGGTATGGTGGATACAAGCCAGCATGCCGCTGGGCTTCATGCTGCTGGGCTTTCGGCTGGGCTCGCGATGCAGTCCCCATGGCTTCTTGCGTTGGCCGCTTGCCTTTGTTCTGCCGCTGGCGGGTTGGGGCTTAGCCGCACACCTGGATGGAACTGCCTTTGCACTGGCCCCAGGCTTATTCCTGCTTGCAGCCATGCTGATTGCCGGTGCGCCCGTGTTTGCAGTTCTGGGGGGGCTGTCGCTGCTGCTTTTTGCCGGCGATGCATTGCCGCTTGCATCTGTCTCGCTCAGCCATTACCAAATTACTGTCAACGCGTCGTTGCCTGCGTTACCTTTATACACCTTGGCAGGTCTGCTACTGGCGCGCAGCGGTGCGGCCCAACGCCTAAGCATGCTCTTTGTGGCGATGTTTGGCGGGGGCGTGCGCGGCAGCGTGATCGCAGCGGCCGTTCTTTGCTCGACGTTCACCGCCTTTACCGGCGGCAGTGGCGTCACCATATTGGCGCTCGGTGGGCTCTTGCTGCCACTGCTGATGAAGGCGGGTTATCCCGAGCAGCGCGGCATTGGTCTGGTCACAAGTGCCAGTGCACTTGGCGTGCTGTTGGCCCCCTCAGTGCCCTTGATTTTGTATGCGGTGATCGCCAGGGTACCGATCACAGACATGTTCCTTGCAGGACTTGTCCCTGCTGTCCTGATGGTGCTTTGTCTGTTGTTGCTTGGGGGTTTCTTGCGCCGCGACAAACATGCGCCATTGGCAGCGCCGCCGGATTTTCACGGTGCATTGGCCGCGGCTTGGGCGGCTAAATGGGAATTGGCAACGCCTTTTGTTGCACTGGGCAGCCTGCTCAGCGGTCTGGCAACGCCGATGGAGAGCGCAGCCCTGACAGCGGCTTACGCCTTGTTCACACAAGCCCTCGTGCACCGTGAACTGGGCCTCAAAACACTTGCCCGTACCTTCAGCGATTGTGCCCAGATTATCGGTGGCGTGATGTTGATCCTGGGTATGGCGCTGGCACTCACCAATTTCATGATAGATGCCGGCATTCCCGATCGTGCCGTCGAATGGGTTCAAAGCGTTATTCCAAACCGCTACGTGTTCCTGATGGTGCTGTGCGTCTTTCTGTTCTTCGCTGCGGCATTGATGGAAATCTATGCGGCCCTTGTGGTGCTGGTGCCGCTGTTGCTTCCTCTGGCCAAGGCCTATGGCATCGACCCGATCCATTTCGGAATTATTTTTCTGGCGGCCATGGAGGTGGGGTTTCTTTGCCCCCCCGCAGGCATGAACATCTACTTTGCCTCAGCCATGTTCAAGAAGTCTATTGCCACCGTAGCCCGATCCGTGCTACCAGCGATGGGGGCTATTTTTGCAGGCACGCTCCTTATTGCTCTGGTGCCACCCCTGGCGACCGGCCTTCCCAATCTGCTTCGTTAAAACAGCGAAATTACGCTGAGGTTTTGATCCAGGCGCTGCGGTAGTCGGACGCATACTGTTCCAGTGTGGTCGGTGGGCGACCCAGCAGCATTTGCACGGCATCTGTCGTGCGCTCGGAGTACCCAGCCTTGAAGAACCCCACCAGAAGCAGCAGCAAAAAATCAGCATAAGCCGATGGCAGGCCAGCCTGCAACAAACCGCTGCGCATGTCGCTTTCTGGAATTTCCTGGTAAGTGATGGTCTGGCCGGTCACTGTGGACAGGATGGCAGCCACCGCGTCATGGTCCATTGCTACCCCGCCGGTCAAGTCAAATTCGCGCTGGTTGAATGCTTCCGTGCTCAACAGGCGAGCTGCCACTGCAGCAATATCGCGTGCATCAATGAAGCTGCCCTTGGCGGCACCCACTGGCAGCAAAATTTTTCCATACGTCAGGATGCCCTGAATCCAGTAAGAATTGAAGTTCTGCATAAACCAGTTGGGCCGGATGATGTTGTAGGCCAGCCCTGAAGCTGTCAGATGGAGCTCGGCTTTGCGCAGTGGCGCATTGTCATCTGAGTTGGCACCCATGGCCGTCATCAAAACGATCTTTTGTACACCTTGGGCTTTGGCGGCGTCGACCACCGGGTTCAGCAGTTCGTCCTGGTTGGTATAGCCGGGCGGAGACAACATGAATACTTTGCTGACACCTTGGACAGCAGTATCAAGCCCTGCACGGGTCAGCAGATTCAGATGTACCTCAGTAGCGGGGTTGGTGACCGGTCGGCTGGTGGCTTTGATGGTGTGATTCCCTGCCGAGATTAACAAGCGCACGAGTTCAGAACCGACCGTGCCGTTGGCACCGATGACGAGTGTGCGAGACATATTCATTTCCTGTAAGAGTGGTTGATGTGTGAATGATCTGCCTAAAAATTCGTGTTTAAAATAGACAAAAATACGTTTTTCATGTCCAATAGTCCGAAGTAAACATTCCGATCATCCTCGCAAGAGGCCTTGAAACCTATGGATTTATTGACTGACATCTTCCGTCAGGCCGGGCTTCGCCGTCGGCTTTTTGACCAGCGCCACCTGTGCGATGCCATCGCCCTGCAGTTTCCGTGTGAGCGCAGCATGGGCTTGCACGTGGTCACGGCCGGGCAGGTCTATTTGCATGTTCCATCTACGCCGCAACCCCTGTGTTTGCAACGTGGTGACGTAGCTGTCATGGCGCGCGGTTGCCTGCACACCGTCAGTACGAATGAAGACTTGGGTGCCGTTCGAACCGTTGCCCTCGCTCATGCGTGGCCATTGCCCGATACCGAGGCAACTGACAACACGGCGGCACTGAACGTACTCGTCAGCGGTGCTTATCAGTTTTGGCACACACCCATGCATCCTTTCTTTGCAGAAATGCCCGACTGGCTGGTGTTGCGTGCACAGGATGGCCCATACCCCCTGGCCATGGCGCATAGCATGGAGATGCTGCAGCAAGAGCTTGCACTGAGGGAGCAGGGCAGTGAAACCCTGACGTACGGGCTGTTGGACGTGATATTCGTATTGCTGATGCGAGAAATACTGCAGCGCCAGGGTGAGGGCAAATCGTGCTGGAGCCACGGCATCCGGGACCCCCTGGTGATGAAGGCAGTAAAAGCCATGCACGATGACTGCGCTCGTGCATGGTCACTGGATACCTTGGCTGATCATGCAGGGCTGTCGCGCACCAGTCTGGCGGAACGATTTCGCGGATCAATGGCCAATACGCCACTTAACTATCTACGAACAATGCGCATGCAAAAGGCAATGGCCGCGCTCACTGATTCTGAGCGCTCACTGGAGCAAATCGCAAGGGAGGTCGGCTATAACGATGCATTCAGTTTTTCCAAGGTGTTCAAGCGCACGGTGGGTATGGCTCCACGCGACTTCCGCCGTCAGGACAGGCAGGACAAATCGCTGGCAGGGCGCATCGGTTAAGGCCAGAGCTTGGGCATCAAGGTAGCCTGCAGTTTTTTTGCTGTGCCGAAGGCCAAACCCGAAGTCATTGGGGTGAGGCCGCTGCAGCCCAAGAAGTCGGCACAGCAGCCTCGCATCAGATCTACAACATAGTGCTTCAAAAAGTGGGCCGCAAGCTGGTGCACGTAAGTTGCGTGATGAAAAAAGGCGTAAAGCAGCCTTGTGATTCAAACGCCCCTCTTGTGTGTCTACCTCAAGCCAGAATATGCGCCGCAAGCCCCCTTCTGGGTGAAGGCCCGATGGCTGGCGCATAACCCAGCCGGGTCCACATCTGCACCGTGGCACTTGCAGGGTTCGCGTTCACCAGCGCGTGGATGTCGGCATAAGGCTTGGCTTGCTCTGGGTATTCCTGTAAAGCCTGCGAGATGGGCTGCATGGACAAGCCCTGCGCTGTAGCGGCGAGTTGTGCCCGCACATAGGCGCGTCCGGCGTTGATTTGTGTTTTGCGAGCATTGCCCTCGCTCACAATCCAGAAAAACGCTGGGGTGGTGGCAATTTTTGCATTGAAGTCTTTGATCTGCGTGGTGGTTGCGCTGTCATCGGGCTCAGGTGCCTTGCTTCTGTCAAACAGGCCTGCGGCGGCCAGCGCCCGCACGATGGGCGCATTGAGGGAAATGCCATCCCGATATTGGGCAATTTCTGACGGGCCGACGCGCAACACTTTCATGGATTCCATGACTGTACGTGGCTTGGTCAACTCATTTCGCCAGGCGTCCATGGCTATGGCGCGGTGTTGCGCCAGTTGCTGTGCTTGTGCGTTACCGACAAAGCCTAGACGCATACCTGGCATGGAGACACTTTGGGCGATAGCCTTCAAGGCGTCGGCTGTATGCTCCTTGAGCAAATATGCTTCGCGGTTGGTACGGCGCCTGCGCTTAATCACGGCCAGCGTGCCAGTGGCGGTGCAACTGTTACCGCCTGTGCTGGCCCGGATGCGACTAAGCCTGCCCGATATTCAGGTCGAAGTGGTCCCCAGCAACGCCTTGAGCAACCTATTGCGCCGAGAGGCCGACATTGCCCTGCGCATGGTGCGACCGTAACAGAGCTCGGTTGTTGCGAAAAAGAAAGGTGAAGTAGGGCTAGGCGCTTACGCTCACAAAAACTACTTGGCACGCCGGGCTCAGTTGCGCTCCCCCATGGACCTGCTGCAGCATGACCTGATCGGCAGCGACACCGACTCGTCCATCTTGCAGGGCTTTGCAGCTATGGGCTACCCCGTCACGCGGGACGTTTTTGCCCTGCGCAGCGACGACTTCATGGTGCAATGGCAAGCTGTGCGTAACGGGCTAGGCATCGGTTTTTTGGCAGATTACCTAGCCCGCACCGATGCGGATGTGGTGCGGGTTCTGGCCAAACAAATCAAAGTGGCGCCCCTGCCCATGTGGCTGGCTGTGCACCGAGAGATCCGGACCAACCCCAGAATCCGCCAGGTCTTTGATTTTCTGGCGGATGCACTGCCCCCCCTTTTGTAGAAGGCTAGGCCATGACTTGGCTTGCATTGATTTAAATACGTACTTTGATGGTCAATGGCATAAGCAACCGTATCCGATTCGACATTGGTCAGTTCAATTGCTAGGGTGAGTAGGGTGTTGACGTATCAGATAGGTAGACGAGACTGCTTCAATCTCGTGGCGCTTTGAGTTCTGCAAGCTCCCAACGGTCAGTCCGAGCCAAACGGCCATTAAACCTGGCCATTTCTTCACGTTTGATTGGAAAACCATATCGCGGATCAATCCATACTTTGACCTGACTACTTCCGCCATTTCCAATGACACTGTGTATTTCAACCACATACACCTGAAAGGTGCCTGCAGGCACTGTGATGGACTCCACCCCCACGACACGGGCCTTTAGCTGCAGTTGTTGCACCCGTCCATTTGGGGCGGTTTGGTTAGTTCGAGATTCCCAGGTTTTCCCGACCTGGAATTCCACAGGCAATGCTGCAAATGGAGGATCGTGACTTCCGAAAGTAGGGTGTTTTATGACGGCACTTAAACGTGAGACCTGAATTTCACCGTTGTTTACCGTTACCGTATCACCTTCAATCGCAGTGACTTGTCTTACAAAAGGCTCAGCTGGAATTTTGGTGAGTAGATCGCTGGTTTGATATTTAAAGACATCACCAACCCTCAATCGCTCCCCGGTAAAGGACAAACTTGCATTTTGCCCCTTGCCCAGCGATGCTTGAATCATCGGCTTGGCGAGTTGGTTGAGCCGGTACTGCGCGGCCTCACTCAAATCGCCACCGTTTGGGAAGCGCTCAAGAAAAGCATAGAAGTCATCGGCTTTCTTGCTGTCCTTGATTTTTGCCCACGCAGCTTTTATCTCCTGAAACTCAAGCTCTTGCTGTTGTTCCTTAGTTAAACGCTTTTGAGTGTTGCTTTGGGTCAGTGCTGAAACCCGCTCGATTTCCTTGATCCGGGCCAGTTCAGCCTGTTCTCTCGCCAGCTCTTGTTGGCGTTGGGTCGCTATCAGTCGCTCGCGCTCCTGGGCTTGATCTTGTGCACGTTGCGCATCTAGCAGTTTTTGCTGGTTCTGTTGCGCTTGAGCCTCCTTGAGAGCCAACTCAGCTGCTTCTCGTTGTTGTTGCAGCCGCCGAGCTTCAGCAGCAAGTCGGTCCCGCTCGCGCTTGAGGGCCGCTTGGGTGACTCGCTCCAGGTATTCGTTGGTCAAGGTGTACTTGGCACCATCGTTGAACATGAAATCATCTTCGAGGGAGGTTGATTCCCAGGGAATCTGCCGACCTTGGCTTTGCCGACGAACCTGCAAGCGAACCCGTTTGAAGACATCTTCAATCTTTGCTGTGGGTTTTTGCAGCTCTTGTAATAAAAATTGCGTATAAAGTCCGTTGCCACTGGAGCTATCACCATCCTCGGCCACGTTACCCGGGGCCGTGGCGTAGGCTAAAAACGTGCTGGGCGGGGCATCAAGCTGGGCCAGGCCCTTGCCAGAAGACGTGCCTCCGGCAAAAGGATTATCCCGACAGGCATCGAGTACCAAAATATTCATACGGCTACCAGAAAGCTTGAATGCCTCCATCACTGAATTAAGACCCACCGTCTGTTTGGGGACATCATCGGCCTTGAGCAGATCGGCATCCACCGGAACCATGTAGTTTTGCCAGTCAAGCTGAAGACCATGGCCGGCGTAGTACAGCATTCCAATGCCTTGTTTGTTCTTTAGCGCCAGTGTCATTTTGCTGATGGAATCCAACATCTGGGCCTTATTGCCATCGCGCAGTTCCAGCACCTGAAATCCGAGTTGACGAAGAATCTGGCTCATCTCCCGAGCATCATTGGCTGGGTTGAGCAGTGGTGAGCCGGGGTAGGCGGAGTTGCCGATGATCAGGGCAATTCGCACATCCAGGGGTGCCTGGGCCGAGGCGCTCACCATGATGAAAGTGGCAGCCAGGACGCCATGGCGCAGTGAGCAAATACAGCGTTGATAGCTGCCTGTTTTAAGGCGAAAGAATAAATGCAAGAAAGTCACGCTAGCCTCTACTTGTTATTGATAGTGGTCAGGCCAACTATTTGACCCTCGAGATTGTTCTCACGATCTTAAGCTGAACTTTTAGTTCTTTTAATGCCAGCATTGCCAAACCGCAGGTTTTAGCCAAGTCTGGATGAGCCCACGTGATATGGACGACACAGGGCGATGAAGTATGCTTAAGACCGTTTCTTGTACTTAGCCCCGTTTGTTGGAGATTTAAATGTTCCGTTACCTGCTTGCTCTTGCAACCTTTTTTGTTTTGGCTCTGCCTGCGAGTGCGCAAAAACTGACACTGATTACAGCCGCTGAAGCCGCATTACCGCCTTCCAGCGGGACGACGGCGACTCGGGGCATTACCCGTGGTCCCGGCGTAAAACTGCTCTCTCCTGAACCTGACACCGCTGTGAAGGCGCCATTTAACCTGAAGTTCGGCTTTGAAGGGCGAGGTGGAGAAAAGATTGACCCTGCTTCGGTGAAAGTGGTGTACCTGAAATCCCCGTTTGTGGACTTGACACCCCGCCTGCAGTCAGCCATTTCAGCCACTGGAATCGACGTTGCTCAGGCCGACGTACCTCCCGGGGAGCATCAGCTGCGCGTTACCGTGAAAGACAGCGCTGGACGTGAGACCAACAGCACATTGACGATTGTTGTAAACAAGTAAATGAACTGTCCGTATTGCCTGAGCGAGATCGATGACGAGGCACTATGTTGCAAGTTCTGCACAAGGGATGTTCATCTTTTCAAATCCTTGCTTGCCCGAGTGGCGGAACTGGAAGGCAAACTTAATGAGCAATCAAATGTCATCGAGTATGAAGCGCGCATCGTTGATCTCAACAGTCAGCTAGAAGCTGCCCACCGGGAGTTGCATGCGCCACGGTCCGGCCCAGTTGCGCTGCTGCTCTCATTGGGGCTTTATATTGTTTTGCCGCTATTTCTGTTATTGCTTTCGCATGCGTTGATTACGATCATTCTCGATACCAAGCTGATTTATCTGCGCCTGCTGTCGATTGCGATCCCTTTGCCGTTCGGCATTTACCTCTTCTTGCAGAGGAAGCGTTCTGTCATGCCCTGGTTTTTGGCCACAGCAGTGCTGGCGGTCGCCTCGGTCATCGGCATGAGCTGGATCACGTCCATGGTGGACCATACGCCGGTGATCCCACAAAACACCTTTGAATGGCGTGAGTACATTGAATATGCTGCCAGCATATCCTTCAGTTTCATGACCGGCATGTTGATAGGGAGTATTTTGTACGC
>JBILKC010000165.1:0-6456 GCA_044376885.1 Hylemonella sp.
ACTTCGTGCCTTGCTGGACGTGCACCTGATGCTGCTGCAAGACGAAGATCTGATCAACGGCGTCAAGCGCTGGATATCCGAGCGTTTTTATAACGCAGAGTGGGCGCTCACAACGCAGTTTGAGGTGATCGCCAGGCAGTTTGACGAAATGGAAGATGAGTACTTGCGCGAACGCAAGTCCGATCTGGAGCAGATTACAGACCGCGTGCTGCTCGCCATGCAGGGCAAGTCCCCCCAGGTCCTGCCAGCTCCCCCCCGACACTCCCGTAAGGATCCGTCACAGGATTTGGCGCTCGGCGACACGGTGGATGTGCCCTTGGTGCTGGTGGCGCATGAGCTGTCGCCAGCAGATATGCTGCAGTTCAAGCAAGGCGTATTTGCCGGCTTTGTGACGGATGTAGGCGGTAAAACTTCGCATACGGCCATCGTGGCGCGCAGCCTGGACATTCCAGCTGTTGTAGGCGCACGCGCGACCAGTCAGCTCGTGCGTCAGGACGACTGGATCATCATCGACGGCGATGCGGGCGTGGTCATTGTTGACCCCTCTCCGACCATCCTGGCTGAGTACGGGTTCAAGCAGCGCCAAGCTCAGAGTGAGCGCGGACTTTTGTCCCGCTTGCTCAATACGCCCGCCACGACCCTTGATGGTCAAAAGGTCGAGCTGCTTGCCAATATCGAGATGCCGGAAGACGCCCTGGCTGCCGTTCGTTCCGGAGCGGTGGGCGTGGGTCTGTTTCGCAGTGAGTTTTTGTTCATGGGCCGCCAGGGCCACCTGCCGAATGAAGAAGAGCAGTACCAAGCCTACTGCCGTGCGCTTGCGGGTATGGAGGGCTTGCCGGTCACCATCCGAACCGTCGATATTGGTGCTGACAAGCCGATCAGCAGTTCCCACAAAGACGATGAAAAGCTCAACCCTGCGCTGGGTCTGCGCGCCATTCGCTGGAGCCTGTCCGACCCGGCCATGTTTGTCACCCAGTTGCGCGCCATTCTCAGATCGGCAGCCCATGGGCGGGTGTACATGCTCATCCCCATGCTGGCCCATGTGAGCGAAATCCGGCAGACCTTGACGCTCGTGCGCCAGGCCCGCGCCGAACTTGACCGCGAGGGCGTGGTGTATGGGCCGGTGGAGGTGGGTGCCATGATCGAGATTCCCGCCGCCGCCCTGACGCTCAAAGTGTTCCTGAAATACTTTGACTTCCTTTCCATCGGCACCAATGATTTGATTCAGTACACCCTGGCCATCGACCGGGCTGATGAGTCGGTGGCACATCTCTATGATCCCTGGCATCCGGCGGTCTTGCGTCTGGTGGCAGACACCATTGCCGAATGCAATGCGCAAGGTAAAAGTGTGAGCCTGTGCGGCGAGATGGCCGGTGATGTCAGCCTGACCCGCCTGCTGCTGGGTTTGGGGCTGCGCAGCTTTTCCATGCATCCGGCACAAATTCTGGCGGTCAAGCAGGAAATTATCAAGTCCAACGCCAGCCAGCTGGAGCCTTGGGCACGTCGGGTTTTACATTCTGAAAACCCGCAGGCTGAAGTGGACGCCTGGCCTGGCAACTGATAATTAAAAGCTTATTCCACGGATATTTGACATGAGTACTTAACCAAAGATTCGGGAAAGTGAGTTCCCCGAACCGGGCCTTCCGCAAATCAGTCTGATCCGTTGCAAAGTCCTAAATTCAATAGCGCCGTCCCGGGAGTATTCTCATTCGCTACTGATGGTTGCCAAACCTTCCAACAGCTTGCCGGCCTGTTGATCTGCGTGGTAGCTTGACCTGACCATTGCGCCCACCGCAGCGTGGCTGAAACCCATTTCATAAGCGCGTGTCTCGAACATCTTGAAGGTGTCGGGATGCACATACCGCTTGACCGACAGGTGGGACGTCGAGGGTGCGAGGTACTGGCCGATGGTCAGCATGTCGATGTCATGGTCGCGCATGTCCTGCATGACTTGCAGTACCTCTGAATCGGTCTCGCCCAGGCCCACCATGATGCCGCTCTTGGTTGGAACAGTGGGGTGCAGGGCCTTGAACTTTTTCAGCAGGTTCAGGGAGAACTGGTAGTCACTGCCCGGTCGGGCCTCCTTGTACAAGCGAGGCGCGGTCTCCAGATTGTGGTTCATCACGTCAGGAGGGGCGGCGTTCAAAATACTCAGCGCGCGGTCATCGCGACCCCTGAAATCGGGTACCAGGACCTCTATTTGTGTGTTGGGCGTGAGCCGGCGGATCCGGGTGATGCAGTCTGCAAAATGCTGTGCACCGCCGTCGCGCAGGTCATCCCGGTCCACGCTGGTGATCACCACGTATTTGAGCTTGAGGGCCGCAATGGTTTTGGCCAGGTTCTCAGGCTCGTTCACATCCAGTGGGTCGGGTCGACCGTGGCCCACATCGCAAAACGGGCAGCGGCGGGTGCACTTGTCCCCCATGATCATGAAGGTGGCCGTGCCCTTGCCAAAACACTCGCCGATATTGGGGCAGCTGGCTTCTTCGCACACAGTGACCAGCTGGTTGGCGCGCAAAATATCCTTGATTTCATAAAACCGGGTGCTGGGGCTGCCGGCCTTGACGCGAATCCAGTCCGGCTTCTTCAAAACCTCGCCCTGCACCACCTTGACAGGAATACGAGACAGCTTGGCTGCGGCTTTTTGCTTCAGAGTGGCGTCGTAGTCTGCGGCGCTTTGCGCTTGGCGGACGGTGTTTTCGGGTGAAGTGTTCATGACTGATCAAGGAGTGAGGTAGGTGACGAGCTTGCGGCTCAGGACGTCGGCGGCCTCTTGCCAGCCCATGTTCACACCGATTGTAGAAAGATCTACAGCGCGCAGACCTGAATACCCGCATGGGTTGATACGGGAAAAGGGTTCCAGGTCCATCGCCACGTTGAGCGCCACGCCATGGTAGGTGCAGTGGCGGCTGACCTTGATGCCCAATGCGGCAATTTTGCCCAGGCCCTCAAAATTGGGGTCTGAGCCCGGGTGCAAAGCACTTTGATCCGGCCCCCATGTTGTCAATTTCTTGGGTCGTTGCGCCAACGGCGCATGACCAGCTGGATCGTCCAGCCGCACATAAATGCCTGGTGCTCCGCCCACCCGGTGGCCGGTTACGCCAAGGTGCAGCAGTGTACGAATGACAGCCTCTTCGATGCGGTACACATACTCTTTGACGAAATAGCCCGCACGTTTGAGGTCTATCAGCGGATAGGCTACCACCTGCCCCGGACCATGGTAAGTCACTTGCCCGCCCCGGTTGGTCTGAACTACCGGGATTGCTCCCGCATTAAATATGTGCTCGGGCTTACCCGCAAGTCCCTGTGTAAAGACGGATGGATGCTCACAAATCCATAGCTCATCAGGCTTTTCCAGCAATGGGTTCAGGCCTCTTTGGTTTGTAAATTCCTGCATCGCCGTGTAGGTTGGCATATAGTCCACGCGGCCCAGGTGCACGATGTTTGGCGTCAAGGTGCGCAGCGATGCGGCCATGCTTCTAAAGCGCTACTTTGACCATTGGGTGCGTGGACAGCGTTCGATACAACTCATCGAGCTGCTCCCGGCTGGTGGCGTTGATGGTCAGCGTGATGCCCAGATAGTTGCCGGCCTTGCTTTCCCGCAGCTCAATGTCGGCGGCGTTGAAGGCCGGGTCGAAATGTTTGGCTATCAGGGTCATGGCGTGAACAAAGCCGTCCACCTTCGCCCCCATCACCTTGATGGGAAAGCGGCAGGGATACTCGATCAATGACTCAGCGCGTGAGGGCTCGGTTGGGTCTGTTGAACTCATGATGGGGCCGGGGTGGAGGCAAGCGCCGCAGCCTGAGAGCTGGCCTTGGCAGCTTGGTAGCCATTGAACAGTCGCGCAAAGACGGGCCCGGGTTTGCCGTTGCCCACAGCCAGCCCATCCAGAATGGTAATCGGCAGAATTTCCTTGGTGGCTGAAGACAGCAGCAATTCATCGGCATCCAGAACTTCCGCGCGGGTTATTTTGCGCAGCTCAAACGTGATGTCTTGCTCCTGGCAGATTTCGGCCAACAACCCAAAGCGGATGCCTTCAAGGACCAAATTGTCTTTGAGTACGCCCAGAACTTTGCCGCCTTTGACAACCCAAACATTGCTGGCCGCAGCTTCACTCAGGTAGCCGTCCCGGAACATCACGGTCTCCAGAGCGCCCACATCGGCACTGAGTTGGCGGGCAAACACGGCACCCAGCAGGCTCACGCTTTTGATATGCGCCTTTTCCCAGCGGAAGTCATCTGCCGTCACGCAAGCCACGCCTTGGTCGCGCTGCGTCTGGCTGGGCAGCTTCATCACGTTGCTCATGACAAAAATGGTCGGTGTCATGTCGGGCAGCATGACATGGTCCCGCATGGCCACGCCTCGAGTCACCTGGATATAGATAAGTTGGTGGATGTTCTGGGGCTCAGACCCCACAGACTCAGCATATTGCGCTATCAATTTCATTGCGATGGACAGCCATTGTGCATGGGTCATCGGGTTGTTGATGCGTAATTCGGCCAGGCTGCGATCAAGCCGGGCCATATGTTCCTTGAACCTGAAAGGGTGTCCGCCATACACAGGAACCACTTCGTAGACGCCATCGCCAAAAATGAAACCCCTGTCCATGACGCTGACCTTGGCATCGGGCAGCAGGGTGTAGTCACCATTGAGGTAACACGGCAAGGATGAAAGAGGTGCGGAAGTCATAAGGGATTATCTGTAATCTGGTGATTGAACGACAAGATAGAAGATTGTCGCTGCTGTCCTGATGATCAAACGCGTAAGACTTTTTGTGAAGGCCAGAGTTTTTGACTTGCCAAAGCTTCGGGTTTCTACGTATAATTCGAGGCTTTGCTGATATTTCCTCACGTAATACGGGTGTAATCTCAATGCCGACAATCGTGCAGATGAACTTGATGCAAAACGCGGATGCTCGTGATGGCAAGAGTGATGATGCTTTTATCCCACTTACTGCTGAGCAAGCAAGCGTATTTCGTCAGGGTAACCCGACAATTTCCCCTTGGTGGGTGGTTGCCGGGCAATCACTTGTGGGTATGTTGGTGGCGCTGGTCGTGTGGTTGGTTTCGGGTCGTTCGGAGCTTGGTTGGTCTGCCGCTTATGGCGCTTTGTCTGTGGTGCTCCCGGCAGCTGTTTTTGCCCGTGGTTTGACAAGTCGTGTGTCGTCAATCAATCCTTCGGCTGCGGTGATTGGTTTTTTCTTGTGGGAAATGGTCAAGATTGGTTTGACGGTGGCGATGTTGTTTGCTGCCCCACGTGTGGTTCCCGACTTGAGTTGGCCAGCGATGTTGGTTGGCTTGATCGTGACGATGAAAGTTTATTGGTTGGCGCTGGCGTTCCGTAAAAAGAGCCCAACTCCCGTTAAGTCCTGAGACAAAAGTTGTAAATAATGTCTTCTGAAACTGCTGTTCAAAACTCTGTCAGCACCGGCCCTACGGCAGGTGAGTACATCGGTCACCATTTGACGCACCTGCAAACAGGCAAGCAGTCTGGCGTGATCGATTTTTCGGTTTTCAATATTGATTCGATTTTCTGGTCTGTCCTGCTCGGGTGCTTTGGCCTTTTGGTCATGTGGCGTGTGGCCAGAAGCGTTACTGCAGGCGTCCCCGGTCGCATGCAGGCCGCCGTTGAGATCTTGCTTGAAATGGTGGACAACCAGGCCAAGGGCATCGTCCACAACGCGCAATCGCGTAAATTTGTTGGCCCCTTGGCGCTTACAGTGTTCGTGTGGGTTTTCCTGATGAACGCCATGGACTTCTTGCCGGTCGATCTGTTTCATATGATCTTCGAGGTTACCGGCCTTGACCATACTATCCACTATTTCCGCGTTGTTCCAACGGCTGATTTATCCACAACGCTGGGCATGTCCTGTGCGGTTCTCCTGGTTTGCCTGTACTACAACATCAAAATTAAAGGCATGGGGGGGTGGGCGCATGAGTTGGTATCTGCGCCCTTTGGTACCAGCAAAAACCCCTTATTCGCACTGATTCTCGGCATTTTGAACTTTGCCATGCAATTGATTGAGTTCACTGCAAAGACTGTTTCGCATGGCATGCGGCTGTTCGGAAACATGTATGCGGGTGAGTTGGTATTCATGCTGATTGCGCTGATGGGTGCAGTTGGTTTCGGATCCGCCACGGGCGTTGCCTTGTGGTTGGGTCATGTGGTGGCGGGTACGGGTTGGGCAATATTTCACATTTTGATTGTTGCTTTACAGGCCTTCATTTTCATGATGTTGACGTTGGTTTACGTGGGTCAAGCCCACGACCATCACTAAGGTTTTCGGTAGTTTATTTTTTCTTGTTAACTTAAATCCATAGGAGCTCTAAATGGAACACGTTCTTGGTTTGGTCGCATTGGCCGCAGGTCTGATCATTGGTCTGGGTGCCGTTGGCGCTTGTATCGGTATTGGCATTATGGGAAGCAAATACCTTGAAGCAGCTGCCCGTCAGCCT
>JBILKC010000166.1:0-6446 GCA_044376885.1 Hylemonella sp.
CACATCGCGTTTTCCTCAAGATGAACAGCGGCATGAACCGGCTCGGCTTCAAGCCAGAGCAGTTTCGTGCCGCCTGGACCCGACTCAATGCACTGCCGCAAGTCGACGAAATCTCATTGATGACGCATTTCAGCGATGCCGATGGTCCCAAGGGCATCGATGCACAAGTTCAGATGTTTACCGCGGCAACCCGGGACCTGACCGGCGAGGTGAGTCTGAGCAACAGCGCGGCGGTCCTGCGCCACACCCTGAGCACCGACTGGTTGCGCCCGGGCATCGCCCTGTACGGCAGCGCCCCCGACTACCCCGAACACAGCGCTAGCCATTGGATGTTGCAACCGGCCATGACACTTGCTACCAAAATAATAGCTGTACAGCAATTATCCAAGGGCGATAGTGTGGGTTATGGCTCTTCATTTGTGGCAGATCAGCCACTGCGCATCGGCGTTGCGGCATGTGGTTATGCCGATGGCTACCCGCGCAGCGCGCCCACCGGAACCCCGGTCCTGGTGGACGGTTTACGCTGTCGCTTGGTCGGACGCGTCAGCATGGACATGATCACCATAGACCTCACCCCGGTGCCACAGGCGGGTATGGGGAGCGAGGTAACCCTATGGGGAGGCGCAGACGCCGGTGCCAATTTGGCGATTGACGAAGTGGCACATGCCGCAGGAACTGTCGGCTACGAGCTCCTGTGTGCTTTGGCGGCGCGTGTTCCGGTGGTGGTTGAGTAGTTCGTAGTTGGCACTAACCGTTGTTGGCGACGGTACGTTTCAACTCTTCTGTTTTCGTAGGCTGGCCCGCAGGCTTATGCGTGTTGCGCAGCCCTAGCGCCATCACGGCACCCACCACCAGCAGCGCCCCGACAACCTGCATGGGGGCAATGGCCTGACCCAGCAAGAGCCAGGCCAGAACCAGCGCAAAAACCGGCTCGACATTCATGATGGGTGAGCTGCCCACCACACCCAGCCTGGGCAGCAGGGTAAACATGATGGTAAAGGCCGTGCCATACAAAAAGGTCAAACCGCCCAGCCCCCACCAGCCGCTTGCGGCATTGGGCAGGTGCGCACCTCCCTGGGCCAGTACCACAAGGCTTGCCATTGCGCTGACCATCACCATGGTCATGGCGGTGCGCAAGCGGCCGTCTACCTCGGCGACTTCTTGCTGGGTCAACACCAGCGCCAGGCCAAAGCTGGCTGCAGCGGCTAGGGCAAACGCCACGCCCACACCGATACGCCCCCACTGTCCTGCGGCACCCAGGCCTGTGGTCGCGCCCATCACATCCAGCGCCAGCGCCAGCCCGACCAGAATCACAGGCATCACCAGCAGCGCAGCGCGCTCTGGTGCGCGCCGGCAGATGGCCCAGGCCCAAAACGCAGTCCAGATCGGGTAGGTGTTGAAGGCCAGCAGGGCCAAGGCGACGGGCAAGCGTGCAACCGAGGCATAGAGGCAGAGGCTCTGTATGCCGAGCAGGACGCCGATTACCAGTAAAAATGAGCGCTGCCGAGAAGTCACAGCCAGTGACACGCGTTGTTGCAGTACCAGCAAGCCCACCACCAGGGCCGTGACGCCGCTGCGAACCAGAACCGCCGTGGCCACATCCACGCCGCTGTTGAAGGCAAAGCGGGCGGCCACATGGTTGGCGCCCATCATGCAGGCCACCAGCAGCAGCATCAAGAAGGCGGCGCGGCTCAGGGGGCTGGTGCTCATGCAGGGCCAGGGTACAGGCCGTGCACCTGCGCATGGACGCGCGCCAGTCCCAGCAGGGTGTTGGTCAGGGGCGTGGCCACTCCGGTGAGCTGGCCGAGCTCGCGAACCACGCTGACCAAGGCATCAAGTTCAACGGCCCGGCCGGCTTCCACGTCCTGCAGCATGGAGGTCTTGAACGCACCCAGCTTGAGGGTGACGGCATGGCGGTCCTGGGGTTGTTGTTCGATGCGGATGCCCAGTTGCTGGCCGATGGCTTTGGCTTCGAGCATCACGCCAGAGACAAACTTACGCACCAGGGGGTCGCCCAAAATCAGGTCGGTGGTGGCACCGGTGAAGGCGCTGATGGGGTTGAGCGTCATATTGCCCCATAGCTTGTACCAGCAGTCGGTCTGAATTTGTGCAGAAACCGTGGCGTTGAAGCCGGATTGGCTCAACACCTGGTGCAGTGCCAGCACCCGCGGTGTTGCTGCCCCGGAGGGTTCACCCAGAATCAAACCGTTGCCGGAGTGCTGCTGCACGTGCGCAGGAGACAGCAGGGAACAACTCGCATGCACAACACAGCCGATCACCCGGTTCGCTGGTATGGCCTGCCCGATCTCGCCGGTGGAGTCCACCGACTTCAGTTGTGCGCCTTGCAGCGCCCCCCCAAAGCCCTGCAGAAACCACCAGGGCACGCCATTCATGGCGGTCATCACCACGGTTTCGGGGCCGATCAGCGGCCCGATGTGGCGGGCCACTTCCAGCAAGGCGGGTGCTTTAACCGCAATGACCACCAGGTCCTGCACGCCAAGCTCTGCGGGCTGGTCAGTGGCCAAAACCGGGTAGTTGGATTCGGTCAGCCCCGCGCTGCTGCCGGGTGCGCCGCCTACCGCGCTACGGCTGATCCGCAAGCCGTGCAGACGCAGCGCTGACAGCGTGGCCCCGCGCGCCACCACGCTGACCGGCAGGCCGCTGGAAGCCAGCCCCGCACCAATCCAGCCGCCAATGGCACCGGCACCGTAAACGCAGATTTTTTGAAACGAAGTGGTCATCAGGATAATGGGTTAAAAGTGACTCCAGCCCTTGTGGAATATGGCAATGTAGCTCTATTTTTGATAGCTTTTGTCAACACGGTCAACCTGGCGCATCAAGGCGTCCAGCACATCCTGGCCGGCCCCGAACTGCGCGTCAAACTCGACCGACTGCCGGGTTGTGCGCTCGGCCACCGCTGCAGATACGGCACTAGCAGGCCCGAGTGCGGCTTGGGTTACCTGCACCTCGCAAGCGCGTTGCAGTGTCCACAGACGCACGAAGGTCAAGGCCAGGGTCGGGCCCCAAGCCAGCAGGCCATGGTTGCGCAGGATCAACAGGGGCTTGTGACCCAGGTTGTGCAGCAGTCGTGGTGTCTCCCCGCGATCAACCGTGATCCCCTCAAAGTCGTGATACGCCACCAGGCCGTGCAGTTGGGCCGAGTAAAAATTGTTTTGCGCCAGTCCCCCCTGTGTGCTGGCCACCGCCATGCCGGCCGTGGTGTGGGTGTGCATCACGCAGTGGGCTTCACCCAGCGCCTCGTGGATGGCGGCGTGCACCGTAAAACCAACCGGGTTAACAGGGTAGTTTGATCCGTCCTGGATCTCGCCGCGCAGGTTGATCCTGACCAGGTTGCTGGCGGTCACCTCGTTGTAATGCAGGCCGAAGGGGTTGATCAGAAACTGCGGCTCGCCACCCGTAGCGGCCACAGGCACGCGCAAGGTGATGTGGTTGTAGATGATCTCGGTCCAGCCCAGCAAGGCAAAAATGCGGTAGCAGCCGGCTAGCGCCACGCGCGCACGCCATTCATCCGGATGGCAGGTGCTAGACAGATCTCTTTCGCTCATGGGTTCGGATGTGACGCAAGGTTTGATTGATGCATCAAGGTTACCTGAAGCCGGGCTGTGGTTTCATCCAGTATCCTCCGGTATCATAGGCAAATGGCCAAAGACAAAACCATTTACACCTGCAACGAGTGCGGCGGTACCAGTCCGAAGTGGTTGGGCAAGTGCCCGCATTGCAACGCCTGGAACACACTGGTTGAGTCGGTGGCGCGAGCCGAATCGCCGGTGAGCAACCGCTTTGCTTCGCTGGCCAAGACCGCTGAGGTGGCTTTGCTCAGTGACATTGAAGCCAGTGACGTTGACCGTACACCCACCGGTCACGAAGAGCTGGACCGGGTGCTGGGCGGTGGCATTGTGGAGGGTGGCGTGGTGCTGATGGGTGGCGACCCTGGCATCGGCAAGTCCACGCTGTTGTTGCAGGCGCTGGACTCGCTGCAGCGCGGCGGAAAAAACACCTTGTATGTCACCGGCGAAGAAAGTGGCGCGCAGGTCGCGCTGCGCTCGCGTCGCCTGGGGCTGGACAAATCGCAGGTCAGGGTGCTGGCTGAAATCCAGCTTGAAAAAATCCTCGCCACCCTCGCGGCCAACCAGCCCGATGTGGCGGTCATCGACTCCATACAGACCGTGTATTCCGACCAACTCACCAGTGCACCGGGCTCGGTGGCGCAGGTGCGTGAATGCGCCGCCCACCTGACCCGCGCGGCCAAGGCCAGCGGCGTCTGCATAGTTCTGGTCGGCCATGTGACCAAAGAGGGCGCGTTGGCCGGCCCGCGCGTGCTGGAGCATATGGTCGACACCGTGCTGTACTTTGAAGGCGACACACACAGCCAGTTCCGCTTGGTGCGCGCCATCAAAAACCGCTTCGGCGCGGTCAATGAAATTGGCGTGTTCGCCATGACCGAAAAAGGCTTGAAGGGCGTCAGCAACCCGAGCGCTATTTTTCTCAGCCAGCACACGGAGCCCGTGCCGGGCAGCTGCGTGATGGTGACCCTGGAAGGCACGCGCCCCATGCTGGTGGAAATTCAGGCACTGGTGGACAGCGGCGGGCCGTCACCCCGGCGTCTGTCTGTGGGCCTGGACCGTGACCGTCTGGCCATGTTGCTGGCGGTGTTGCATCGCCATGCCGGGGTGGCCTGCATGGACCAGGACGTGTTTGTCAACGCTGTAGGCGGCGTTCGCATCAGCGAGCCCGCCGCCGACCTGGCGGTGATGCTGGCCATCACATCGAGCCTGCGCGGCAAACCGCTACCCAAAGGCTTTATTGCTTTTGGCGAAGTAGGTCTTGCCGGTGAGGTGCGCCCGGCCCCGCGCGGCCAGGAGCGGCTCAAGGAAGCCGCCAAGCTGGGCTTTGGCGTGGCCGTGGTGCCCAAGGCCAATGCCCCCAAAAAGCCCAATAGCAAGGAGTTTGAAGGGCTGACCATCCATGCGGTCGATCGCATCGAAGAAGCTTTGGCGGTGGTGCGAACGCTGACGTGATGCAGGGCATGAACGGCTTGTGGTCTCCCACAGGGGCCAACCTGCGATGACAAGTCTAGATGAGGGTAAAGTACGGCCGGTAGATGCCGGGGTTTGATAAGCTCCCAGCTTGTCTTAGTCAGCCTTGTGACCTCCTTCTATGCAATTCCTGAAAATCATCGTTCCCATTGCCAGCGTGGTGCTGGTCATGGCTTCATTCAGCCTGTATGGTTGGCCCGGCGTGGCTGTGAGCGTGGGCGCGCTGGTCATGTGGCTGTTGTTGCACTTCAACCGCATGATGCAGGTGCTCAAGCGCGCTGCCAGCCGGCCTATCGGCCATGTGGCCAGCGCGGTCATGCTCAACGCCAAGCTCAAGCCCGGCGTCACCCTCATGCATGTGGTGGCCATGACCCAGGCACTCGGCCAGCAGACCAGTGCCAAAGACGCCCAGCCCGAGTGTTTTAGGTGGACCGATGGCTCAGAATCCTATGTGGATTGCGAATTTATCGGCGGCAAATTAACGAAGTGGGCCTTGACTCGGCCTGCGCCTGATGCGTCTGCCGAGACCGCCACGCCACAACTTTCAGCCCCCGCCACAGGCCAGTCCAACGCGGCTGGCGCAACCGCCGTGCAGCCTGACAGCGCTGCCCCGTAAAATCACGCCCAAGCCCATTTCACCCGCACCCCTGAGGAACAACCCATGATCCCGCAACCCGCTTCGATGTCTGACCGTGACGGAAAAATCTGGATGGATGGCCAGATGGTCGACTGGCGCGACGCCAAAATCCACGTGCTCACCCACACCCTGCACTATGGCTGCGGCGCGTTCGAAGGTGTGCGGGCCTACAACACGGTCAACGGCACGGCCATTTTCCGCTTGCAGGAGCATACCGAGCGGCTTTTCAACAGCGCCAAAATTCTGCGCATGAACATCCCCTTTAGCAAGGAAGAAGTCATGCAGGCGCAAAAAGATGTGGTGCGCCAGAACCAGCTGGAGAGCTGCTACCTGCGCCCGCTGACCTGGATTGGCGATAAAAAACTGGGTGTCTCACCCAAGGGCAACACCATCCACCTGATGGTTGCCGCCTGGGCCTGGGGCGCTTATCTGGGCGAAGAAGGCTTGAAGCGCGGCATCCGCGTCAAGACCAGCAGCTACACCCGCCACGCCGTCAACATCACCATGACGCAGGCCAAGGCGGTGAGCAACTACACCAACTCCATCCTGGCGAATATGGAGGCCACCGACGACGGTTATGACGAAGCCCTGCTGCTGGACAGCTCCGGCTTTGTGTCTGAAGGCGCTGGCGAAAACATCTTTGTCATCAAAGATGGCGTGATTTACACCCCCGACCTGTCGGCCGGTGCGCTCAATGGCATTACCCGCAACACGGTGATGCATATCGCCAAGGACCTGGGGATCGAGGTGGT
>JBILKC010000167.1:0-6437 GCA_044376885.1 Hylemonella sp.
TTGTCATAACTCTCAAGCGCCTCATCCAAACGCTTGAGCTCTTTCAAGGCATTGCCGCGATTGGAATAAGCATCTGCGTAATCAGCTTTGATGGCTATGGCTTTGTCGTAACTCTCCAGCGCCTCATCCAAACGCTTGAGTTCTTGCAAGGCCATACCGCGATTGGAGTAGGCTTCTGCGTAGTCAACTTTGATAGCTATGGCTTTGTCGTAACTCTCAAGCGCTTCATCCAAACGTTTGAGTTCTTTCAAGACATTGCCGCGATTGGTGAGGGCTTCTGCGTAATCAGCTTTAATGCCAACGGCTTTGTCATAGCTCTCAAGCGACTCATCCAAACGTTTGAGTTCTTGCAAGGCATTGCCGCGGTTGTAGTGGGCTACTGCGTAATCGGGTTTGATGGCAATGGCTTTGTCGTAACTCTCCAGCGCTTCATCCAAACGCCTGAGTTCTTGTAAGGCAATACCGCGGTTGGAGTAACACGCCGCGTGATTGGGGTTAACTTTTAATGCTTTAGTTAAGAAATCAACGGCTTTTGTATATTGCTCAGTCTGCGCTGATAAAACACCTAAAAACTGTAGCGCATCAAAATGATTGGCTTGTATTGCCAATACCTTTTCATAGAAGACTTGTGCTTCCTGGAGTTTTCCCTGTTGATGTAAGGCTAAGCCCTGCGCAATTAAAGGCCCCGCTTGATTTTGTTGTGGCGCTGATTTAACTGGAGTTGGCAAATGACGCCTGGGAATATTGGGGGGACGGGGCATCAATGAATTTTATTTCAACAGACTATGAACGGCTGAGTCAAGGACAAAGTGCAGCTTTCATTAACTGAGATAAGGAGGCTTAGGATAAATAGCATCTAAGGCTTTCGCAGAGTAGTGCTTTCATCGCAACAACATCACGGCCTCAACGGGTTCAAGCCTTGGGTGTTCGAATGGCTTCGTGCAAAGAAACTGGGGCCGAACTAATTTTCCGATACCGAATATTCATGATTTCTACAAACATTGCAAAAGCCATGGCAAAGTACAAGTACCCTTTGGGCACTGCTTGACCCATGCCATCGGCAATAAGCACCACGCCGATCAACAGCAGGAAAGACAACGCCAGAATCTTGACTGTAGGATGCCTCTGCACGAACTCGTGAATCGCTTTGGCGAGAAACACCATCACACCGGTAGCGATCAAAATTGCTATCACCATGATGCTGACATATGAGGTCATGCCAACCGCAGTGATGATCGAGTCCAGTGCAAACACCATGTCAAGGACCATGATCTGCAAAATAACAACCGCAAATGTAGCTTGCTTGACTGGCCCTGATGAGGTGTCCGGGCCTTCCAGCTTGTTGTGCATTTCAGTAACTGCTTTGGCGATAAGAAAGACACCCCCGCCAATGAGAATCAGGTCACGCCATGAAAAATCGCTGTTCCAAAAACTGAGAACGGGTTGGGTTAGCGAAACAATCCATGCAATCGCAAACAAGAGCCCAAGGCGACTTATCGCAGCAACTGCAATACCGATCTGCCTGGCTTTCGCACGCTGATGCTCAGGCAGCTTTCCCGCCAAGATACTGATGAATATGATATTGTCAACACCAAGAACCACCTCAAGTGCCACAAGCGTTCCCAAAGCAATCCATGCTTCAGGAGAGGAAAGCCAATCAAACATAAAACTTACCTTTGATGTTGAGGACCGCCAACCAACGGCTAAATATTCGGTTGCTGAGGGCGGGAGTTAACAGGAACGAAGATCGGTGGGCAGCAGGCGCAATTAGTGAGCCCGTGCGTTGGATTTTGCACAGGTTCTCAGTTCCTTACTGATTAAAAGGAAATTTGCAGACCGGTCGGAATTTGTCTCGTGACCTGCCGCGACAGCGAGGTATCGCCGGCAATGTGGCGCAGCGCGGCTGTGCGCGGGAGCGCCTGGGCCAACGTTGCCTAAACAAGGTTGAAACCAGAGCGGCTTCAATTCAACATTCAGTGGAAGCGTTCACCAACGCGGTGTAACCCGGATATTGGCCGGAAGTTCATTTGGGATCACGGGCAGCAATAAGAGGCGAACAAATGTCAACGCTGCCGCAGCACCCAAATACCCACGCTTGATCCAACTCACTACACCGCCTTTGGCCTTGGCCAGCATTGCGGCCTCCCCTATTTTGTACATCCGGTTCAAGCCGGCTCGATAAGCAGGGCTATCGGTATCAAGGGTCAGCGGAAAAGTCTGCTTGGAGATTTCAGAAGTGATTCGAAACACCTCAAAATCGTACGTGGTTGAGTCGAGTCCCATGGCATTGTGAAGCAATGGGCGCGTATGGTCTCGCACGTACATGGTGACATACACGGCATTTAAGAAAAAGCGGATCCACCACGTGTTCAAGCCGCGCAAAAGATGCGGATTGGCACGAAGAATAAGGGCAAAGGATTCGCCATGGCGAAACTCATCATTGCACCAGCGCTCAAACCACAAAAAGATGGGGTGAAAGCGCAACTCTGGATGTTTTTCCAACTGTCTGAAGATGCTGATGTAGCGGGCATAGCCAATTTTTTCAGATAAATACACGGCGTAAAAAATGTACTTTGGCTTGAAGTAGGTGTATGCCTTCTTTTTCTTCAACGCAGCAAGATCCACTGCCAGTCCAAAATCCTTGAGAGACTGGTTGATAAAGCTGGCATGTCTGGCTTCGTCGCGTGTCAGGTAGGCCATCAGCTGCTTGATATCGGGGTTGTTGACCCGCTTGCGAATCTCGTTGTAGAGCACGCAGCCAGAGTATTCACTGGTGACGGAAGTCACAAGAAAGTCAAGAAACTCCTGTTGGAGTGCAGGCTCCAGGGTCCGGATCTGATCGGTGAAATCTGCTGTCCTCTGAAAATGATCGTGGTTGTTATCGCCTTCATACTCTTTCATCATCACATCCCATTCGGCTCGAACGGGCGTAACGTCAATCTGGTCCATGGCGTTGTAGTCGGTCGTGTAGAAGCGCGGACTGAGAATCGTGCTGGCTTCAGCCTTGTGATTGGCATCATCAACCGTTTCGATTTTGGCGATCAGACCTTCGAAACTGTTCAATGTGGCTTGTGATGAACTGGACATTCAATGCTCCTGTTGGTTTGAATTAGGAGGATCGTAACCAGAGACAAGACCTTCTGGGGAGGTCTCTGAACACCTTTTGATCTGCATCAAATCAAACAGGGGTATCCAAAGGGCCGACACAATCAGCATGGAAGAATGCAAAGGTCAGCGCACTTAGGCAGTTGACAACCTAGTAAGACTTTTTGTTGTACCTCGTTTGAAGATTGGCGCGATGCTCAATATCAGTCTCGCGAGTCAAAGCAAGCCGACGGCACTCAAGGCGGCCAACACAAAATTGCATTCGATTCTCCGATAGCTGCATTTGGTCTAGCCCCTTTAGGTAGGCCACAAGCTCCTCTAGCGAATAGACCCCTTGCGGACGGTCTGTCATGAATTCAGCATCACCGGTAAACACAACCACGCTAGAAATTTGCACAGGCGGAACAAAGTCAAGTACCGCCTCTACAGCCTTCAAATGTTTGTAGTTCTGATGCAATGGATTTTGGAAGCGATTTTTTTGGTTATAAAGGACTTGAGTCCATTGCTTTGATCTTTGATCGCCAAATATCCAACCGCTGTAGTGTTTCGTCTCGATCACGAAGATTCCGAATCGTGACACCAGCACGTGGTCAATTTGAGTGGTGCCGTCGGCGACCGGCAGGGTGACGTTATTCATCAAATGCCAGGAATCGGGAGGCAGTTGCTTGATGAGAACTTTGCGAACAAGCTCTTCGCCTTGGTTCGAATACCAATACTCGCTACGTGCTCGGAAAATATAACCCAGCAGAGCAGCTAGTGGTAACAACAACCACCAAAGCTTTTGCAGGGCACCCATATTGGACAAAGTAGATATGAGGTTAGTCATCATTGAGCCTCATGATTATTGCGGGAAGCGAACCGAGCACACAACTGCACTACCCCGCTATGCCCCATCCGGCCATGAAAAAAGCCCCGCTTGCAAAAAACAAGGGGGCTTTGATACTGGTGGCCTGGGGCGGAATCGAACCACCGACACAAGGATTTTCAGTCCTCTGCTCTACCGACTGAGCTACCGGGCCAAGGTGTGAATTATAGCAGCGGCAAAGTTGCTTATTGCGTCTCAGTGTGCGGCACGCTTGCTACGGCTAAGGTCTACGCCAAGTTGCTTGAGTTTGCGATACAGATGGGTTCGTTCCAAACCGGTTTTGTCTGCCACGCGTGTCATTGAGCCGTTTTCTTTGGCCAAGTGGTACTCAAAATACGCCTTCTCGAACTCATCGCGTGCTTCCCGCAGCGGCTTGTCCAGCGTGAAACTTTGCTGGGCTTGCAAGCCGGCATCCTGCGTGACAGGTGTGGCCGCAGCTTGATTGGGACTGGTATTTTTTGTTTCAACAACCAAGGTTTGCGCCGACATGGGCAGCGCAGGTTTGCGTAAATGGCCTTTGGACAAGCCTTGGTCAACTGCTTTGAGCAGCTTTTGCAGGGTAATTGGTTTTTCAAGGAAAGCCAGCGCACCAATGCGTGTGGCCTCAACAGCGGTGTCGATGGTGGCGTGGCCGCTCATCATGATGACCGGCATATTGAGTAAGCCCGACGATGACCATTCTTTGAGCAAGGTCACGCCATCGGTGTCGGGCATCCAGATATCGAGCAGCACCAGGTCGGGCCGTTCTCGGCTACGGGCAGCCCGTGCTTGCGCAGCATTTTCAGCAACCTCAACGGAGTGGCCCTCATCGTTCAAGATTTCCCATAGCAGGTCGCGAATGCCGAGTTCGTCATCGACCACCAAAATATTTGCCATGATTGCTGTTGTGTTCCTGCCTGATACGGTTTAAGCCAAGTTTTCTTTGGCAATGGCGAATGATAACGACACTTGGGCGCCCTGCACCACATCACTGACGATGCGGTTGCTTATATCTACACGGGCACCATGTTCATCCGCAATTTTTTTCACCACGGCCAGGCCCAGGCCGGTTCCTTTGGTCTTGGTGGTGACATAGGGTTCAAAAGCGCGTTTGAGGATAGCGTCTGAAAAACCAGCGCCGTGATCCAGCACACTAAGCCGGACACGCTGGCGAGTCTCCTGCCTCTGCGTTCTGACAATGACCGCGTGCTCGGCACCGGAACGTTGGGCAGACTCGGTTGCGTCCTGGGCGTTTTGCAGCAGGTTGTGCAAAACCTGTCGCAACTGCTGGGCATCCCCAAGGATTGCTGGAATATTCGGCTCCAACTCAGCGCGGATCAGGACGTCGTTGGACTCTGCGCTGTACAGTTGCAAAACTTCGGTGACCAGGGCATTGAGGTCTATGGGTTTGAGTTCCGCCGCCGGCAAGCGCCCGAAATCACGAAACTCATTGACCAGCCGCTTCATGGCATCAACCTGATCAACAATGGTTTTCACAGACTTGGTCAGGATGAGTTGCTCGGGCAATGCCACCTTGCCAAAGAGTTTCATCTCTAAGCGCTCTGCCGAGAGTTGAATGGGTGTCAATGGGTTTTTGATCTCATGGGCCAGGCGGCGCGCTACTTCGCCCCAGGCTTGTGCACGCTGGGCTGAAACAATTTCAGAGATGTCATCAAACACCAAAAGCCTGAAACCTCCCGGCAAATCTGCACCTCTAGCTACCAATGTAATAGCGTTATCACCGATTTTTCCAGCCAATCCGGTTTGGGCTGCGCCCAATTCAAATGACTGCTGCCAGTGATCGCCATGCGCATTACGCTCACCCAGAAACGCATCGAACTGCTGCTGTATAGCCTGGCCGAAATCCTCCAGGCCAGGGATGTCCTGAAGTGACTGACCCACGCAGGCGGCCAGTGGCGCGCGCAGAATGCGGGTTGCACCGGGGTTGGCAGACTGAATCTGTCCCTGCGCATTCAAAACCATAACGCCTGCGGTGATGTTGTCCAGAATGGTCTGAAGGTTGGCGCGTGCCGCATTGACTTGCTGCATGCTGCCCTCGACCGCCTGACGCGCATCGGCCAACTGCTGGGTCATGACGGCAAATGAGCGTGTCAAGCCACCCAACTCATCTTTGCTCTGTAACGCGGCTTTGGGGGTCAGGTCGCCCGCAGCCACCTGACGCACACCCTCGGCCAACAGGAGCAAGGGACGGGTAATTTGGTTACCCAGCAAAACCGCCAGCAACACAGCACCGAAAACGGCCAGGAAAAGGCTGAGTGTGAGGGTGCCGATGTACATGCGCTTGAGTCCTTCACGGGCCAGGGCACGTTCCTGGTACTCGCGGTTCACTTCGGTCACTGCAAGTGCGTTGGCCACCAGGCTTGGGGGCAGTACCAGGCTGACCATTAAAAACCGGGCATCCGAAAAATCGCCCAGTCTGGCATTGGAGACCAATGCCAGCGCCTTGACTTTGGCCAGGGGGCTGTTG
>JBILKC010000168.1:0-6364 GCA_044376885.1 Hylemonella sp.
TATCCCTACTTCCACGCTCTTTCGGGCGGAATAAGTAGCTCTCGCTTACCATTTCCACACAAGCCCGTATGCTCTCGCTACGGGCTTTTTTGCTTTTTTTGGAGAAACGACATGACCGACAAGCTGATTATTTTTGATACCACCTTGCGCGACGGTGAGCAGTCTCCGGGTGCTTCCATGACCAAAGATGAGAAGCTGCGAATTGCACGTCAACTCGAACGCCTTAAGGTCGACGTGATCGAAGCTGGCTTTGCTGCAAGTTCGAACGGCGATTTCGAAGCTGTTGAACTGATTGCTAATAACATCAAAGACTCAATCATTTGCTCACTGTCCAGAGCCAATGACCGTGACATCTCGCGAGCTGCAGAAGCCCTCAGAGGCGCCAATAGTGCACGTATTCACACGTTTATTGCTACCTCTGCACTGCACATGGAGAAAAAACTACGCATGTCACCAGAGCAGGTTCTTGAGCAGGCCAAGCTCTCCGTACGATTTGCCCGTAACCTGGTTGGGGATGTAGAGTTCAGTCCTGAAGACGGGTATCGTAGCGATCCGGATTTTTTGTGCCGAGTTCTTGAGGCTGTAATCAGTGAGGGGGCGACTACCCTGAATATTCCTGATACGGTTGGATATGCTGTTCCGGAGCTTTATGGGAACTTCATCAAAGATTTGCGTGAGCGCGTACCCAACTCTGACAAAGCCATTTGGTCTGTACATTGCCATAACGACTTGGGTATGGCCGTGGCGAACTCCCTTGCCGGAGTCAAAATAGGTGGTGCCCGTCAGGTCGAGTGCACGATCAACGGCCTTGGAGAGCGTGCCGGTAACTGCAGTCTCGAAGAGGTTGTCATGGCTGTTAAAACCCGAAGAGACTATTTCGGATTGGACTTGAGAGTCGATACGAGCCATATTCTTGCAGCCAGCAGGATGGTCAGTCAGACGACAGGTTTTGTGGTTCAACCAAACAAGGCTGTTGTTGGCGCAAATGCATTTGCGCATGCATCCGGTATTCATCAGGATGGCGTTCTGAAAGCGCGTGACACATACGAAATTATGCGGGCCGAAGATGTAGGCTGGAGTGCTAACAAGATTGTTCTAGGTAAGCTCAGTGGACGTAACGCTTTCAAACAGAGATTGCAGGATCTTGGGGTGACACTCGACAGTGAAACAGAAGTCAATAACGCATTTGCCAGATTCAAGGAGCTTGCTGACCGTAAAAGTGAAATCTTTGACGAAGATATCCTCGCTTTAGTGAGTGAAGAAAGCGTCACCAGTGACAAAGAGCAATATGGCTTTGTTTCCTTGTCCCAGCACAGCGAAACCGGCGAGCGTCCGCAGGCGAGCATCGTTTTTACTTTGGGCGGCAAGGAGGTCACGGGATCCTCGGAGGGAAACGGCCCTGTCGATGCATCTTTGAAAGCCATTGAGTCTCTTGTAAAAAGCGGGGCAGAAATGGTGCTCTATTCTGTCAATGCCATTAGCGGTTCAACCGAAAGTCAGGGTGAAGTGACAGTGAGACTGCAAAACAGTGGCCGTGTTGTCAATGGTGTGGGCTCAGATCCAGATATTGTGGTCGCATCTGCCAAGGCCTATTTGAGTGCGCTAAATAAATTGCAGAGCAAAGCCGACAGGGTTGCCGCCCAAGGTTAGACCTTCGGCTTGATGCGCATGTTTTTGATGAAATAAACCACGCAACTGATTGATCTTATTGAGCTTTTCTGTTTAAATTCGGCCGTTGGAATCAGTCTGGAGTTAATTACATGGCCATACAAAGCAAAACGTTTATTCGGCAAGGTTCGAGCCAATTGATGGCGGGGCTGTGCAGCATTGCTTTGTTATCGACCTTCTTGATTCCAGTCGTACATGCGCAGTCCAAGCCTGTGAGCAACGCAAAGACAGTCAGTAAACCCGCCGTGGTCAAGCGCAAGACCAACAAGGAGCCTAAGCATTTAGTGGGCAAAACAAATGTTGCGCCACAAGTCACAAAGCCCTCTTTTGGCCGTTTGGCCGGCTTGCATGGTGCAGCGGATAACCTCGATCTCAAATCCAGCGTAGCTCTGGTTGTGGATCAGGATACTCGAGAAGTACTTTTCAGTAAAAATGAGCTGGCGGTCTTGCCAATTGCATCATTGACTAAGTTAATGACCGGTCTGATCGTCAGCGAAGCACGTCTACCGATGGATGAGTCCGTCAAGATCACTCAGGCAGATGTAGACACCGAGAAAGGCAGCTCATCTCGTTTGCGTGTGGGAGCTGAACTCAGTCGCAGAGAGTTGTTGCATCTTGCCTTAATGTCCAGCGAAAACAGGGCCGCCAATGCGTTAGGCCGGAGCTTTCCGGGTGGCTTGTCTCATTTTGTGGACCTTATGAACTTAAAAGCGCAAGAGCTGGGAATGGGCGACACACGTTATGTTGAGCCAACGGGACTTTCCAGTAAGAATCAGTCTAGCGCCAGGGATCTGGCCGTTCTAGTGAATGTGGCCTCGGCAGACCCTATCCTTCGTGAGTTTTCAACATCCCCCAACTCCCAGGTGACAGTTGGAAACCGTATGCTGCAGTACACCAACACCAACCGCTTGGTTAAAAACCCATCCTGGGATATTGGCTTGCAAAAGACCGGCTATATTTCTGAGGCAGGACAATGCCTGGTCATGCAAACAAAGGTAGCTGGTCGGAAAATTATCATGATTTTTCTCGATTCGGCAGGCAAACTTAGCCGACTTGCAGATGCTGAGCGTGTGAGACGTTGGGTTGAGTCAATACCGGTTAAGCCGCTTTAGCAGATTCCAAACTGAAAAGTATTGATGGTGCTTAGGCACTTTCAAAAAAAACTTAGAGTCGGTGCGGAATATTCCCGAGTGTTCTCGATATTTCATTCGCAACAGCCTTCAACTTCGGTAACCACGACTCATCGAGCCGACCTGCTGGCGCTGAAATGGAGAGGCCGGCAACCAGGTTATTCTGATCATCGTAAATACCGGCAGCCATACATCTCACGCCAAGCTCAAGTTCTTCGTCATCTCTTGCGATTCCGTACTGACGAACTTTTGAAAGGTCACGTTCGAGTGCTGCCAGTTGAGTAATACTGTTTTTTGTATGTCCGCTTAACCCGGTTCGTGTCGCATAAGCCCTCACTTTTTGGGGCTCATCCACAGCTAGAAAAAGTTTTCCGACCGAAGTTAGGTGTAAGGGTGCACGACCGCCAATTGCCCGTACGACCTGCATTCCAGATCTTTCGCTGTAAGCTCGCTCAATATAAACAATTTCATCACCTTGGCGCATGCTCAAATTAACAGGTTGCTGAATGTGCTTATGCAGTTCGCGCATTGGCGTTAGTGCGGCGTCACGCACATTCAGGCGTCCTTTAACCAAATTTCCCAATTCGAGTAGCCTCATTCCAAGTCGATAGGTTCCTGGATGTGGGCGGTCAACAAACCGGCCTGTTGCAAGGTCATTAAGAATCCGGTGGGTTGTCGATGGGTGAAGCCCCGTCTTCTCGCTGATTTCTTTAAGCGACATTGCATCTTCCCGAGAGGCAAGTACATCCATCAAGGAGAACATCCGCTCTATCACTTGTACGGTTGGGGTGACCGCCGCATCAGGGTCGATTTTTTTCATGAAAAGTTCCTGAGTACAGTTATTTTAATTAGCGGAATCATTTTTTTAACGGGATCAATCACCATGCGATACCCATGTGTTTTGTTGAAGAATTTGATGGGGTTTGAATTTTGATTTGTAGTTCATTTTTGAGCTTGATGAGATCCAGTAACCCAGGTATACGTAGTCAAGGCTTAGCTGCCGAGCCTGTTCAATTTGCCATAGAACACTATAGGTTCCGTAACTTGTGTTCTCTTGAGGCTCGTAAAAGGTGTACACAGCCGACAAACCATCTTCCAACACATCAAGGATGGAGAGCATCTTCAGCGCGCCAGCAGTGCCGTCTGGAAGAGGCTCCCTGAATTCAACCAGACGTGAATTGACACGACTTTGCAATAAAAACTGGGTGTATTGGTCTACGCTATCCTGATCCATGCCGCCCCCGGCATGACGGCCGTTCTGATAACGCAGGTAAAGGTCGTAATGCTCCTGAACAAAACACAAGCTCATCACTCTGACTTGAAGGTTCTGATGCCGCCTCCAGGCCCGTCGCTGGCTGCGATCAGGCGTGAAACTGTGGCTTAGTACCCGAAGCGCTGTGCAGGCCTGACAGCCGTCACAGTGCGGTCTATAGGTAAACATTCCACTTCTTCGAAAGCCCGAGCTGACAAGCTCGGTATAGACAGCGTTGTTGATCAGATGACTTGGCGTGGCAACTTGGGATCTGGCCTCTTTACCTGCCAGATAGCTGCAGGGGTAGGGTGCAGTGGCGTAAAACTGCAAAGTTTGAAGTGGTAATTCCTTAAGGTTTGTCACTGCGGAAAAAATTCAGGGTGGCAAAATGTGATTCCAGTATAGAGGGTCAAAATTCCAGGCGACTGGGGGGCTATCAATTCCCGCTTTAACAAGTTTTAAGAATTTCTCACGGGAAATCTCCTTCGCTCCCAAGGATGCCAAATGCTTGGTGTTCTGCTGGCAATCAATAAACCTGATGTTGTGTTGCCGGCAGAAACAGACTAATGCCGCAAGCGCGATTTTGGAGGCATCAGGACAATGGGAAAACATGGACTCGCCAAAGACTGCTTTGCCAATGGCCACGCAGTAAAGCCCGCCGACAAGTTTTCCGCTAAGCCAGGTTTCGACGGAGTGTGCGTAGCCAGCCCGATTCAAGTTGCAGTAGGCCTCGACCATATCGGGAAGAATCCATGTGCCCGGCTGCCCGTTTCGAGCTGTTTTTGCACATGCAGTGATGACTTGATCAAAGCTGCAATCAAAGCGTATTTCTACGTCCCCTCTCACCCTGTTTTTGGTAATTGTCTTTTTCAGCGAGCGATGCAAGCGAAACTCAGAAACATGAAGCGTCATGCGAGGGTCAGGACTCCACCACAATGGTGGTTGCCCCTCGCTGAACCATGGATAGATTCCGCTGCTGTAAGCGTCAAGCAGTGTGTCTGTATCCAGCGTTCCCCCCGCGCATAACAGACCAGGTGCATTTGACTCTGCCCCCCAACTTTCAGATAAAGCAGGGAACGGTTGATTCGGATCTAACCAGCAAAGATTGGTCTTCATTTTCATGGAATCATAATGACTTAGGTGCTGGCATGTACTAATTCATGAAGCCTCGTCTTCAGAGGTTAGAATAAAGATTAGTCGGGGCGTAGCGCAGCCTGGTAGCGCATCTGGTTTGGGACCAGAGGGTCGAAGGTTCGAATCCTTTCGCCCCGACCAAGAAATAGTTTGAAAGCCTTTAGGACGTTACTCTTAGAGGCTTTTTTTCTTATCTGGGCTTAGGGTGCTGGATGGGTGGTTTCCAATCTCTCGAGTACCACTTTTGCTCGCATCAGGATTTAAAGCGATGTACAGCAGGACCTGTCGTTAAAATCACTTGCCACAGCCAGTAGCTCATCCGGATAGAGCACGAACCTTCTAAGTTCGGGGTAGGGGGTTCGAGTCCCTCCTGGCTGGCCAACTATCCGGTTTGATCAGCCCAGGATTCACCCACCCACCAAAGCGATCGACTTGAATTCGCCGGTTGCAATCCTTTTCTTCCATTCGGCTGGACCCGTTTGGTGTGCGTTGATTCCGTTTGAGTCCACGGCCACGGTTACGGGCATATCCACCACATCAAACTCGTAGATGGCTTCCATCCCCAAATCTGAGAAGCCTACGACTTTCGCTGTTTTGATGGCCTTGGACACAAGGTATGCAGCACCACCTACGGCCATCAGGTAAGCGCTTTTATGGTTTTTGATGGATTCAACCGCTTCCGGTCCTCTTTCAGCCTTGCCAATCATTGAAATCAGGCCTGTCTGAGAGAGCATCATGTCCGTGAACTTGTCCATACGTGTGGCAGTAGTCGGGCCTGCCGGACCGACAGCTTCATCGCGGACCGGGTCTACCGGACCCACGTAGTAGATGACCCGATCAGTGAAGTCAACTGGGAGCTTTTCGCCCTTGGCCAGCATGTCCTGAATACGCTTGTGCGCAGCGTCTCGCCCAGTCAGCATTTTTCCGGACAGCAGCAGGGTTTCTCCGGCCTTCCATTGCGCAACAATATCTTTTGTCAGTGTGTTGAGATCAACTTTGCGGCTTTTTTTGTAGTCGGGTACCCAGTTGACGTTGGGCCACAGATCAAGGCTGGGTGCATCCAGATACACAGGCCCAGACCCATCCATTACAAAATGCGCATGGCGGGTGGCGGCGCAATTGGGGATCATGGCCACAGGCTTGCCGGCGGCGTGAGTGGGATACATATTGATTTTCACGT
>JBILKC010000169.1:0-6352 GCA_044376885.1 Hylemonella sp.
TCAAGGCCAACAAGGTTGACATCGCTTTCGTGGCCATAGACCCGCTGCGTGCGCAAGATGTCAGCTATTCGGCGGCTTATGTGGTGATCGAAGGCGCCTACATGGTGCGCAACGATTCGCCTTTGAGAAGTAATGACGAGGTGGACAAAGCGGGTAACCGGATCGTTGTCGGTGCCGGCAGTGCCTATGACCTGTTCCTGAGCCGTGCCATCAAGAACGCCACGCTGGTGCGTGCGCCCTCATCTCCCACGGTGACCGATATGTTTGTTGCGCAAAAGCTCGAAGTTGCAGCCGGTGTCAAACAGCAACTGGAAATGGACGCCAAGCGATTTGCCGGTCTGCGCTTGCTTGAAGGCCATTTTATGGTCATCAATCAAGCCATGGGGACGCCCCGGGGACGTGAGGCCGGGGCCAAGTACCTGGGTGTTTTTGTGGAAGAGATGAAGTCCACCGGTTTTGTGGCGCAAGCGCTCAAGCGTCACCAGATCGAGGGGGCAGCCGTTGCGCCTGCTGCAAACCCCTGACTTGAAGTTGAAGGACGAGACGCAGGCGCTTAATCTCTGGCAGCTTGGGTTAACGGCAAGAAGCTGTCATAACAGGGGATCCGCATGAGACCATTGAACGTTTGGTATTCGTTGGTTTTAAAACCGATTTTGTGCGCTGGTCTGTTTTTGGCCTTAGTTATTCCGGCACAAGCTGGCGCAAAGCATGAGGAATGGCAGCTCGGTGCTTACATTGGGAAGTACTACGACTCAGAGCCAGCAGGATTCACCCAGGGCCGTGCAAACTTTCTGGCTCAAAACCTTTTTGCACTGACCGCCAAGAAGGCCGTTTGGCGCTCTTCGAGCCTGCCCCTTGCGCTGGAAATTGATGCCATGGCCGGAATTCAAAACGGCATTGCAAGCCTGGGCGAGGTAGCCGTAGCACCTGCCCTGCGATTCAGCGGTTTTCCCTGGAACAATATCGTCCACTCCAGTATTAGTATTGCGCCTCTGGGCCTCTCTTACACCACATCCATCAGCCCCCTGGAACGCGGTACAGATGGCAATGGAAGTCAATGGTTGAACTGGCTGTTTATCGAAGCTGCATTTGCGAACCCCAAGAAAAAGTCCCATGAGTTTTTCTTTCGCCTGCACCACCGATGCACGATTTATGACCTGATCAATAATTACGGAGCTAACGGGGAAGATTTTTTTGCCATGGGGCTTCGCAAGCGATTCTGATGTCCACCCATGTAAAGCCTTGCCTTCAATTTAAACCATAAAACATGACAACTGCGGCTTCACACAAGCACCTTCTGGATTTTCCATACACCTCTCAACGCATGCCACTGCTGGCGCAAAACGTTGTTAGCACTTCCCAGCCGCTGGCTTCTGCGGCGGGTTTGCAGATGTTTGCCCTTGGTGGCAACGCGGTAGACGCTGCTTTGGCCACAGCCATTGCGCTTACCGTGGTTGAGCCCTGCATGAACGGTATCGGCGGGGATGCCTTTGCAATTTTGTGGGATGGCAAACGCTTGCAAGGCCTCAACGCTTCCGGGCGGTCACCGCGCAAATGGACACCGGCGTATTTTTCAAAGTACTCTGCCATGCCACCGCGCGGCTGGGACTCTGTAACGGTGCCGGGTACAGTATCTGCCTGGCGTGCCTTGTCAGATCGCTACGGCAGCCTGCCATTTGCCCAGCTGTTTGAACCTGCCCTGCGCTATGCCCGCAACGGGTTTATGGTGTCTCCCACGGTGCATCGCCAATGGCAATCACAGGTTCAGGAACTGCTCGATCAGCCAGGGTACCGCGATGCTTTTGCGCCTCAAGGACGCGCGCCCTTGCCTGGTGAATTATTCGTTTGCCCCGGGCAGGCCCATACCCTGGAACGCATTGCCGCGACCAAGGGAGATGCGTTTTACCGGGGTGATTTGGCACAGGCCATTGCCAACCACGCCCGCAACACCGGCGGCCTGCTTGACGAGGAAGATCTGGCTTCGCACCAAGCGGATTGGGTAGAGCCGATATCCATGAATTACCGTGATCTCACCTTGCATGAAATCGGCCCGAACGGACAGGGTATCGGGGCCTTGATGGCCCTGGGCATGCTGGATCAGATCAACCTGAAGGCTGCCGGGCTCGATACTGCCTTGTCCACCCATCTGCAGATTGAAGCCATGAAATTGGCGTTTGCAGATTTGCATGAATACGTGGCCGATGAGCAGGCCATGCGCGATGTCAGCACCACCGATTTGCTCAAGCCGGCCTATCTGGCGCAGCGTGCCAAGCTGATTGACCCCGAACGTTGCGCAACCGCTCGTGCTGGCTCGCCACACAGCGGAGGCACGGTTTACCTCACTGCAGCGGATCAAAACGGCATGATGATCTCTTTCATCCAGTCAAACTTCAAGGGCTTTGGTTCCGGCGTGGTCGTTCCCAATACGGGTATTGCCCTGCAAAACCGGGGTTGGGGCTTCAGTTTGAAGCCAGGTCACCCGAATCAGGTCGCACCGGGCAAGCGACCATTCCACACCATCATTCCCGGCTTTCTCACACGCGCAGGCCAGCCCCTGATGAGTTTTGGTGTGATGGGCGGGTCCATGCAAGCCCAGGGCCATGTCCAGGTGACGTCCCGCATCGCAGACCATCAGCAGAACCCGCAGACTGCCAGCGACGCACCCCGATGGCGCGTGATGGACGACAACACCACCGTCGCGGTCGAGTGGAACTTTCCCAAAGAAGCGATTGAAGGCCTGATCGCACGGGGACACACCGTCAAGTTGGCGCAACGGTTCGAGACCGAATTTGGTTGTGCTCAGCTCGCCATGAAAACCGAGCATGGCTACATTGCCGCATCTGACCACCGCAAAGATGGTTACCCGGTCGGACTCTGAACTTATTGGATGAGTCTGGGTTAATCCACGACGATCTTGCGATCCTGGATCAATTTGCGCCACTTCCTGGTTTCAGCAGCAACGGCGCTCGCCATCTGATCGGGCGTACTGCTCATGGGTGTTGCCCCAAGACTGACTAACCTTTTTTGCACATCAGGATCGGCAACAGCCTGGGTAAAGGCGGCATTGACTTTGCTCACCACCTCAGCCGACGTTCCCCTGGGTGCATAAATGCCAAACCAGTTGGTCACGTCAAAGCCTTTGAGTCCCTGCTCATCCAGTGTGGGGGTGTCGGGCAGATAGGACAGGCGTTGCAGGCTGGTGACACCTAAAACCTTGAGCTTGCCATCCTTGATGTGCGGCTGGGAGGTTACAAAGTTGTCCATCAACATCTGAATCTGGCCGGAGAGCATGTCGTTGAGCACCAGGCCAGTGCCGCGGTAAGGAATATGGGTGATAAAAACCCCGGCCTGTGCCTTGAGCAACTCGCCACTCAGATGGCTGGTCGTCCCATTGCCACTGGAGCCGAAGTTCATCTGACCGGGTTTGGATTTGGCCAAGGCGATGAACTCTTTCAGATTATTCACCGGCAAACTTGTAGGCACCACCAGCACACTGGCTGTATTGGCGACCAGTGCTATGGGTACAAAGTCTCGTTCAACGTTGTAAGGAATCTTGGCATTGACAATCGGGTTGATCGAATGCGTGCTGCCGGTGGCAATCAGCAAGGTGTAACCATCGGGCGTGGCCTTGGCTACCTGCTCCGAGCCAATCGTGCCGCCTGCGCCAGGCCGGTTGTCCACCACGAGTTGTTGGCCGAGTTTTTCCGAGGCCTTCTGACTGATCACACGGGCCAATACATCGGTGGCACCGCCTGCAGGAAAAGGCACAACCAATCGAACTGGCTTACTCGGATAGTTTTGGGCAATGGCTGGACTGTTCAAGCCAGCCATGATGATCAAAACAGCGCTGATCAGGAGAAAATAGGATTTTTTGTAAGAATTCATGGCAAACAGTCGTTGGTATTGCATTTTCGCATACAGCTGTGTCACGAAAATGCAACTGACCCGTCAAAAAAGAATCATCAAATCCCTTTGATTCGGCTATTCTTTGCACCCCATGCATGACATTGCTTTCCTGACCCAGCACCAGAAATTGCCCGCCGTTGCGCCGGCCATGGCAGCCGCTGGGTTCCAGGTTCTGCTCGATCTCAGTATGGACACGGACACCCTGGGAACTTTTACCGGTGACATCCAACGCCAGGGCTCACAGCGGGATGCCGCGTTGACCAAGGCCAAACTTGCCGCGAAAGCCAGCAATGTCAGGTACGGCATGGGCAGTGAAGGCAGTTTTGGCCCCGACCCCTTTATGGGCGTCACACCCTGGAACATTGAGTATTTGGTGTGGTGGGACCGTGAGCTTGAGCATGTGGTTGAAGTGGCTGTCCAGGGACCAGAAACCAATTTCTCCCAAACCACGGTGAACCAATGGGCGCAGGCGAAAGAGTTTGCCCTCAAGGCCGGCTTTCCTGAGCACGGCGTGATTGTCGGCAAGCCTGGCAACACCATCTTCGACAAATCGATTGTGAACTGGGACCAGCTCAAAGCTTGCGTTGAAGCGGCCCTGGCCCAGGGGCCGCTATGGCTTGAAACCGACATGAGGGCACATCGCAACCCGACACGTTTGGCCATGATCAAGCGTGCGGCCCAGGCGCTTTCCGAAAAGTTGGCTGTACCCTGCCCGTCCTGCACTGAACCCGGCTTTGGGGCCGAAGGTCTGATTCCGGGCGCTCAGTGCAGCGCCTGCGGGCAGGCGACGCGATCGGCCCGCGCGCAGTTGTTGCATTGCGGCCTGTGCAAGCATCAGTCAGAAAAGCCGATTCGCTCGCATGTCCCGCCTGAGCAATGTGGGTATTGCAACCCCTGAAGACCACCGGAAATTCAGCTTTTGACCAAGCGCCAAGCCAACCAGGTCCCAAGGATGGCATTGCCCAAGGCAAAACCGCCCACCACAAACAGTCCAATGGTGCTCAGCGGAAGGGTCTGAACCATCCAGGCCAGACAAGTCGAGAGCGCGTTGAGCATCAGCATCATCCAGAACAGCGGGTTGCGCGGTTGGAACAGGCGGGAAAGTTTCACGGTTTGCTCTTTCAGCCTAGCCATTTGCGTGCGTTATGCCAGAGCTGCATCCACGGGCTGTCGCGGTTGATGTCCTGGTTTGTCCAGCTCATCTGGATGTTGCGAAATACACGTTCCGGATGGGGCATCAGCGCAGTGAACCGGCCATTCGCGGTGGTCACAGCGGTTAAACCGCCTGAACTGCCGTTCGGGTTGAAGGGGTAGGTTTCGGTAGGCTGGCCATGGTTGTCACAAAAACGCATCGCGGCAATGACCTGGCTGGCATCACCCCGGTAGGAAAAATTGGCATAGCCTTCACCGTGGGCTACGGCTATCGGCAAACGCGCACCAGCCATCCCGTCAAAAAAGACCGACGGGGAGTCAAGCACTTCGACCATGGACAAGCGGGCTTCAAAACGCTCACTGCGGTTGGTGGTAAAGCGTGGCCAAGCCTGCGCGCCAGGAATGATATCGGCCAGTTCTGCAAACATCTGGCAACCGTTGCAAACCCCCAGCGCCAGCGTGTCCGTCCTGCCAAAAAAGTCCTGGAACTGCTCCGACAACGCCGGGTTGAAGGTAATGGATCGGGCCCATCCGATGCCCGCCCCCAGCGTGTCGCCGTAGCTGAAACCACCACAAGCCACCATGGCCTGAAAATCAGACAAATGGGCGCGGCCACCTTGCAGGTCGGTCATGTGCACGTCAAAGGCTTCAAAACCGGCTTGCGTGAAGGCATAAGCCATCTCAACGTGCGAGTTGACGCCCTGCTCGCGCAACACCGCCACTTTGGGGCGTTTCAAGACCAGTGCTGGAGCCGATTTCCCAGCAAGTGGGCTGGCATGGTCAGTTGCATGCTCAGGCCAATGCACATGCAGACCGGGATCGCCTGGGGCGCCTGCTGCCGCATGTTCGGCATCAGCACAGGCCGGGTTATCTCGCAGCCGGCAGATCTTCCAGCTGGTGCTGTCCCAGACCTGGTGCAGGTCATGCAGTTTGGCGCTGAAAATCGTCTTGGCATCACGCCAGACCTGGATCTCGCCAACCCCGGCTTGCGCCTGTGAATCGGCAGGACGCGTTTTGCCCATAAAGTGGCTGTGCTTGCTTAAGCCGTGATCGCGCAACACCTGCATGACACCACTGCGATCAGCCGTGCGCACCTGCAATACAACGCCTAGCTCTTCATTAAAAAGCGCCTTCATTGAAAGCTCGTCCCGGCGAACGCTGACCTGGGAGGCCCAGTTTTTGCTGTCGCCATGCTCAGCGCGGCTGTCAGAAACACCGTCGCCTTCGGTGACCAGCAAATCAAGGTTAAGCGACACGCCGACATGTCCGGCGAACGCCATCTCACAGATGGTTG
>JBILKC010000012.1:0-19938 GCA_044376885.1 Hylemonella sp.
GGCTGTTCATTTTGTCCCCCTAAAATCGGGCATTGCCTGAAAGATATTCACCTGTGGAAATGCCAATGACTGGAATGATTGTTCGCAAAGCTGCTTGGCGTCTGCCCTTTCTCCTGGGTCTGTGTGCACTGATGTTGACAGGTTGCGCCAATAAAACGCTCAACCGGGCACCGGTTGAAGACCGTGCCATCCAACGGCCTGCTGCTCCCGGAGTGAACACCAATACGGCAATAAAGCCGATGCCTGGAATTGAGAACGCTGGCAAGACTGGTTTTTACACCGTTAAGCCTGGAGATACCTTGATTCGGATTGGTTTGGACACAGGCCAGAATTGGAGGGACATTGCGCGCTGGAATTCGCTGGACAAGCCTAATCAGATCGAAGTCGGTCAGGTATTGCGGGTTGTTCCCCCGGTAGTGGCTGCTGCAGCTGCATCCTCTGGGTCACTTCCTTCGCCCGCCGCCTCAACCGGCGTTGTTACACGCCCGGTGACTTCGGGCAGCGCCACGCCTGTCCTGCCTGCTTCGTCTGCTTCACCAACTGTTGCGAGTCCTTCCAGCGCTTCTAGCGCAGTGACCCGGCCTGCTGCTGAAGCTGCCGTCGCAGATGACGAGATCAGTTGGGCCTGGCCGGTCACCGGTTCGATTCTTGCCGGTTTTGACGAAGTCAAGAACAAAGGCCTGGATCTGGGTGGTGCTGCAGGTGATGCGGTGCTGGCCGCAGCCGATGGCCGTGTGGTCTATGCCGGGTCCGGGCTGCGCGGGTATGGCAACCTGATTATTCTCAAGCACAACAACACCTACTTGACTGCCTATGCCCATAACCAAGCCTTACTGGTCAAAGAGGATCAGTCGGTGCGTAAGGGACAGAAAATTGCCGAAATGGGTAATAGCGATTCAGACCGAGTCAAGCTGCATTTTGAGGTCCGTCGCCAGGGCAAACCAGTTGATCCGGTCAAGTATTTACCTGCCCGTTAAGCAGCCATGACCTGGCCAGTGCTTGTTTTTGACATCGAGTCAATTCCTGACGTTGAGGGATTGCGTGCATTGCGGGGGGGAGCTCCTGAGCAAACGGATGAGCAGGTCTACGCCGCCTGGGCAGTCGAGCGCAAGGAAAAAGGGCTTAGCGACTTCTTGCCGCTTTATCTGCAGCGGGTTCTGGTGATCAGCTGCGTGTTTCGAAACGCTGAAGGCTTGCGGATTCATTCCTTTGTTGACCGTGACCAGCAAAGCGAGGGAAAGATCATCCAGACATTTTTCAATACTTTGGAGAAGCACATTCCACAATTGGTGAGCTGGAATGGCGGTGGCTTTGACTTGCCGGTGCTCCATTACCGGGGCCTCAAGCACGGTGTGGTGGCCGATACCTACTGGAACATGGGCGAGGAGGGTGGCCAGGAGTCACGCGAGTTCAAGTGGAATAACTACATCAGCCGCTATCACATGCGGCATCTTGACCTGATGGATCTGCTGGCCATGTACCAGCCCAAGAACAATGCACCCCTGGATGCCATGGCCAAGATTTGTGGCTTCCCGGGCAAGTTGGGCATGGACGGCTCGGCGGTCTACCCAGCTTTCTTGCGAGGCGAGCTGGAGGACATTCGCCGCTACTGCGAAACCGATGTGATGAATACCTACCTCATGTACTGCCGCTTTCAAAAAATGCGAGGCGGTTTGCTGGAAAAAGAATATGAACAGGAAATGACCATGGTCAAGGACACCCTGGCTGGCCTTGGACCCCATGAGCCACACTGGGATCATTACCTGAAAGCATGGTCATGAGTGATGGTGCTGGTATTTCCAACGCGTCTGACAGCAGCAATTGGCTTACGATTGAATCGCTAGACATTGAAGCTCAAGGCATCGCGCATCGAGACGATGGCAAGGTGGTGTTTGTCGAGGGTGCGCTTCCTTTTGAAGTGGTCAGCGTGAACGTCAATCGAAAAAAAGCTAACTGGGAAAAGGCCACACTGATGGCTATCCATCAAGGGTCGTCTCAGCGCGTTACCCCGGGATGCCCGCATTTCGGCCTGCATGCGGGTGCTTGTGGCGGCTGCAAGATGCAGCACCTGCACCCTGCTGCCCAAGTGGCTGTGAAACAGCGCGTTCTGGAAGATAACCTCTGGCATCTGGGTAAGGTCAAGTCCGAGACCATTCTTCGACCCATAGAGGGGCCAACTTGGGGTTACCGTTACCGGGCTCGTTTGTCGGTTCGCCATGTGCACAAAAAAGCGACGGTGTTGGTGGGTTTTCATGAGCGCAAGAGCAGCTATGTGGCAGACATGCGTGAATGCCATGTGCTGCCTCCCCATGTGAACGCCTTGCTCATGCCTCTGCGCCACTTGATTGCCAGCATGGATGCCATTGAAACGATCCCTCAAATAGAGCTGGCCTGTGGCGACAACATCACAGCGCTGGTACTTCGTCACCTTGAGCCCTTGAGTGAGGGCGACATCACGAAGATGCGAACGTTTGCAAATCAACACCCGGGTGTGCAATGGTGGTTGCAGTCCAAGGGACCTGAAACGGTTTGCCTGCTCGATCCGGCTGATGAACCGTTGTCGTATGACTTGCCAGAATTTGGTCTGACCATGCCATTCAAACCAACCGACTTCACGCAAGTCAACCCGCATATCAACCGGGTTCTGGTTTCCCGGGCGCTTCGTTTGCTCAATGCCCGCAAGACGGAACGTGTCATTGACTGGTTTTGCGGCCTAGGAAACTTCACCCTGCCGATTGCCACTCAAGCCCGCGAGGTTCTCGGGGTTGAAGGCAGCGAGGCGCTTGTAGCCCGTTCTCTTGAAAACTATAATAAAAACAAGGCTCTAGCCCTTTCTGGTATTGGACTATGTACTACTAAATTTGTAGCAAGAAACTTGTTCGAAATGACTCCGGAGCTGCTGGTCCAGGACGGCGTGGCTGACAAGTGGTTGGTAGATCCCCCGCGTGAGGGCGCTTTTGAGTTGATCAAATCCCTCGTGAATCTGCGTTTGCAGCTTGGTCAGCCAGCTGAAAATCCGGCTAGTGAGGGGCTAGAGCAATGGATTGCGCCAAGTCGTATTGTTTATGTCAGTTGTAACCCAGCAACCCTGGCTCGTGACGCTGGTTTACTGGTGAATCGGGGCGGCTACCGTTGCACCCATGCCGGTGTTGTGAACATGTTTCCGCACACAGCGCATGTAGAAAGTCTTGCAGTTTTCGAGCGGATAGACTGACCCAGACTAAAGGAAAGCACCGCTACTGTGATTGCGCTTAGTTTTTCTCTGATTTTGCGCTGCTCTTGTCTTTGGCGTCGGCTTGCGCTTTGGATCCCGTTTCAGTCTTGGTCTTTTTCTCTTCGATGATTTCTTCTTTCTTTGGCGGTGGCGGGGTAAGGACTTTTACAGCCGATGTTTTCTGACCCTCCATTTTGTTGTCTCGCATGTATGCGTCCATCTCCTTCCAGCCTTCAAAAACAGCGGTTTTGGAGGCTTTCTCGTTGAGGATGTAGCAATCTTCTATGCCCTTCAATGCAAATCTGCACGCACCGCCAATGGCCTTGGCATCGCTCTCACGCTTCAGAACCATAGGGTCAGGACCCATACCCGGGATATCACAAGCCGCCAGCAAAAGAGCAAGGGGGACAGTAAACAGCGGTGATGTCATGGGCGTTCTATTGGAGTATGAATGTCGCGGGTGTGAATAGAAAACAGCTCTGATTTTGAAACCATTCCCTTAAGTATCGTGGTGCAGGTTGGTCATTAACATCAAAAAAAGACCCCGAAGGGCCTTTAAATGATGCGATCCAAGAGGGCTTATGGCTGACTTAGACGCTAAGAAAGGGCAGCTTACTCACGCTCGCCGCCGGCAATGCCCAGCAGAGCCAACAGGCTTTGGAATACGTTGAAGATATCCATGTAGAGGGCTAGCGTTGCGCTGATGTAATTGGTTTCGCCGCCATCAATAATCTGCTTGAGGTCATACAACATGTAAGCGCTGAAAATGCCAATGGCCAGAACCGAGATGGCCATCATGCCTGCACTCGACCCTACAAACACGTTGATTACAGCGCCTACCATCAGAACCAATGCTCCAACCATGAGCCACTTGCCCATGCCAGAGAGATCCCGCTTGATAACGCTGGCCAGGCTGGCCATCACGAAGAACACACCAGCGGTTCCACCAAAAGCAGTCATGATCAATTCAGATCCGTTTTTGAAGCCCAGCACCATGGCAATCATGCGCGACAGCATCAGACCCATGAAAAAGGTAAATCCCAGGAGAACCGGAACACCTGCTGCTGAGTTTTTTGTTTTCTCGATGGCATACATGAAACCAAAAGCTCCGCCCAGGAAAACAATCAAACCCATAAAACCGTTGAGGGAGGCCGTAATACCGGTGGCAACGCCAACCCACGCACCCAGCACCGTGGGGAGCAGACTCAGTGCCAAGAGCCAATAGGTGTTGCGCAGTACTTTGTTGCGCTGCTCTGAGGAATTGAGACCATAAACGCCCAGGTCAATTGAGTTGTCTACATTGCTCATATACATATCTCCTTAAGTTGCTGCATCAACTGCAGGTGTGATGGAAGTGGTTGCATTTTAGGTGGAATCAAGGGGCTGCTCGCATAACACCACGCCCCGTGGGTGAATTGAACTCACCTGGAGGCTGATGTCGGACCAAGCCATGAGCCGTTATGCTTACAGACTTTATAGCTGTTGTGTATTAATATTCCGGCCCGATTCAACGGGTAAAACCATGCAAAACAAACCTTTTCTTGAACTGTCCGACCTCAAATTAATTGCTGCTGCCGCCGAAGCCGAGGCTTTGAAAAACAAATGGGCGGTCAGCATCGCCATTGTGGACGACGGCGGTCATTTGCTCTGGCAGCAAAGGCTGGATGGTGCTTCTCCGATTTCTGCCCAGATTGCCCCCGCCAAAGCCCGTACCGCAGCACTTGGACGCCGAGAGAGCCGCATTTACGAGGAAATGATCAATGGCGGGCGGGTTTCATTTCTGAGCGCTCCCGGCCTGGAGGGCTTGTTGGAAGGCGCCGTTCCGGTGATGAAAGATGGCGTTTGTCTGGGTGCTGTTGGGGTCAGTGGCGTGAAGTCCGCCGAAGACGCCCAAATTGCCCGCGCGGGTATTTCAGCCATCGGTCTTTGATAATTGTTAAGGGCGCAAAACCGGTTCAGTAATAAAACCGATTTTCCGAATACCGGCCTGTTTGGCCAATGACATGGCTTGGGCTACTCTTTCGTAGCGTACCGCCTTGTCGCCCCGGATATGCAATTCAGGCTGGGGCGTATTTTGCGCAGCAGCCTTCAGTTGACCCAAGAGCGCCACATCTTCAATCCGGCTTTCGTTCCAGAAGTAAACACCTTGTGCATCCACACTCAGACGAATGGTTTCCGGCTTGGCGTCTTGAGGCCGGCTGGTGGCTTGGGGAAGGTCAATCTCAACCGCGTGTTTCATCACTGGTACGGTAATGATGAAGATGATCAGTAGTACCAGCATGACATCGACCAGGGGAGTCATGTTGATCTCGTTCATCACCTCATCGGGCTCGTCTTGGGTACCGAATGCCATGTTATTTAACTCCCGTCACGCGGGCGCCAGTTACAAAGTAGGCATGCAAATCATGAGCGAAGCGGTTTAAGCGGATCAGTATGGCCTTGTTACCGCGCACCAGGGTGTTGTAGCCCAGTACGGCGGGGATGGCCACGGCCAGACCCAAAGCTGTCATGATGAGTGCCTCTCCAATGGGTCCTGCAACCTTGTCGATAGTGGCCTGGCCTGCCACACTTATCCCCATCAACGCATGGTAAATGCCCCAAACCGTGCCGAACAAGCCAACAAAAGGTGCCGTTGAGCCTACAGACGCCAGAATAGCCAGGCCAGACTGCAGGCGAGCGGTGCTGTCGTCAATCGAGTTGCGCAAGCTGCGGGAAACCCAGTCGTTGAGATCGAGTTTGTTGTGCAAATGAGCCTGGGTCTCGTGGTGGTGGGTGCTTGCCTTATGGCCTGACTGCACCAGTTGGCGAAAAGGGTTGCTTTGCTCAGTACCAAACTGATCCAAACCGGATTGAAGATCAGCACAGTGCCAGAAGCGCTCGGCACCCAGACTGAGTTTGCGGTACTTGAAAATATCCAGAATTTTGATCAGGATCACCATCCAGGAAGCCAATGACATGATCAAAAGCAGCACGGTTACGCCTTTGGTGATCCAGTCCCCCTGAGACCAGAGGTTGAGCAAGCCGAGTTGGGATTCCATGAAAACTCCAGATTTCTATTCAAGAACAAAATTGATAGGCACGTTGAACCACATCGCCTCAGGCAAGCCGTTGCGCTTGCCGGGTACAAAGCGCCAACGCATGACAGTAGTCAAGGCAGCTTGGTCCAGGCGGTCAAAACCGCTGGATTGCTGGATTTCAGAATTTTGGGCTAGCCCATCCACACCAATGAGCACTCGCACGACTACCTTGCCTTGTTCGCCAAGTCGTTTGCTTAGCACTGGGTAGGCCGGTTTGGGGTTTTGCAGGTATTGGGCATCGCTGGAGGGTAGCTCCAGCGATGCCCGGACTGGCGGTGCGCTTGCGACTGCAGCCAAGGTGCTTGATGGCGTTGCTGTTGTAACGGCGGTTTGTGGGGGGGGACTGACGACCACACTCGGTGCTAACGGCGAACTCGTGCTAGAGGGCACTGTCAAGGGGGCTGGTAAAGTCATCTGTGCTGTCGTTTGCGCGCTAGGTAAGGCGGGTACAGGCGTGCTTTCTTTGGCTTCCGATGCGCGACTGGGTGGCATCGCAATCCGCTCTACAGGTGCTGGTTTTGTGGCCAGAGGTTCTATGTACTCCGTCAGAATTTCTGCCGGAATAATCTCTTCAACAACCCGCTGCAAAAGCCCATTTTGTAGACCCCAAAGAACGAGCACATGCGATACCAGCACGCCAGTTGCGATAACGGTATTTCGGCTGAGTCGGGTGGTCAGTTGCATGGTTGTATTTTAGAGACCCAGGACTTTGGGTTCATCTGTTGACCATTTTGCAGAAAGAGGCAGCCAGGTCGATGGCTCCAAGTTTTTATAGGAGGTAAACCCTTGCTGGATATCGTTATTCAACTCTTAAAACTAGAGCGTTCAATATTCCAGTCGTTCCGGCCTGATCTCTTGCAATATGGTCGTGGCGATTTCTTCGATGGATTTGGTGGTGGTCGATAGCCAGCGTATGCCGGAGCGACGCATCATGGATTCCGCCTCGGCCACCTCCATTCGGCAATTGGCCAAAGATGCGTATTTTGAATTGGGGCGGCGTTCGTGGCGGATCTCGCTCAGTCGGTCTGGATTGATGGTCAGGCCAAAAATTTTGCTGCGGTGCGGCATCAATGCGGGTGGCAAAACCTGCCGTTCAAAATCTTCCGGAATCAATGGGTAATTTGATGCCTTCAAACCATACTGCATCGCTAGATAAAGCGAAGTAGGTGTTTTTCCACTGCGACTTACGCCAACCAAAATGATGTCGGAACTCTCAAGGTCCCGGTTTGACTGGCCGTCATCATGCGCTAGCGAAAAATTTATAGCCTCGATTCGGTCGTGGTAGGCCTGGCTCTTGCTGACATCGCTGAAGCGTCCAATCCGGTGATTGGACTTCAAGGCGAGTTCCTTCTCCAGCGGTTGCACAAAGGTGCCGAACATATCGAGCAGCATGCCATGACAACCATCGGTAATTACCCGGAGCACATCCTCGTTGGCCAAGGTGGTGAAAACCAGTGGTTTTTTGCCTTCCAGATCCAAGGCGTGATTAATTTGGCGAACCACCTGGTGTGCTTTATCGACGGTATCAATAAACGGCAACCGGACACGTTTGGCCTGCATTTCAAACTGGGCGAGGAGGGCGTTGCCAAAGGTTTCTGCGGTGATACCCGTGCCGTCAGAGATGAAAAAAACAGTTCGATTGGACATGGCGTGCTTGGGTTGAGCGAGAGGACTGAAGCTTACAATAATGGCCAATTGACCTCTTTTCCCATGAAACCTTCCGACCCCAAACAAGAACAAGACAGTCGTAATGGTTCCATTTGCGCCGCCCGAACTCGGCATTACCGGGCGTTCTGCGCAGACCGTTTTTTAACTTCCGGAGATCCCTCATGTCTGCACTTTTCAGTCCGACCGACTTGGTCGTACCCTTTGAACATTTAAGAATGACCGATGTCGAGGTGGTTGGCGGTAAAAATGCCAGCCTCGGCGAAATGATCTCCCAATTGCCCGAGGGCGTGCGTGTGCCTAACGGCTTTGCCACCACGGCTCATGCCTTCCGCGAATTTCTCAAACACAATGATCTGGCTGGCCGAATCAATGCCAAATTGGATGCGCTGAACACCGAGGACGTGCGTGCACTTGCCACGGTCGGGGCAGAAATTCGTGCCATGGTGGAAGCCCAACCATTTCCCGACGACCTGGACAAGGCCATGCGTGACGCGTTTGCGACCCTGAGCGCAGACAATCCCCAGGCTTCATTCGCAGTGCGGTCCTCGGCAACGGCCGAGGACCTGCCCGATGCCTCATTTGCAGGTCAGCAGGAAACTTTCCTCAACGTCCAGGGCATTGAAGATATCTTGCACAAAATGAAAGAAGTATTTGCTTCTCTCTACAACGACCGCGCCATCAGTTACCGTGTCCACAAGGGTTTTTCCCATGCCGATGTGGCATTGTCAGCGGGTGTGCAGCGTATGGTTCGCTCCGATCTCGGCGCGGCGGGTGTCATGTTTACCATCGACACCGAGTCGGGTTTTCAAGACGTGGTCTTCATCACTTCCAGCCTGGGTTTGGGTGAGACGGTGGTTCAGGGCTCAGTCAACCCGGACGAGTTCTATGTGCATAAGCCCATGCTCAAAGCAGGAAAGCGGGCGGTTATCCGTCGCAATCTGGGCTCCAAGCTGATCCAGATGGTTTTCTCAACACCGGAAGAAATTGCGGCCGGGGGCAAGCTGGTCAAAACAGTGGATTTACCCACCGAGCAACGAAACCGCTTTTCATTGTCAGACGCCGATGTAGAGCAACTCGCCAAGTACGCCCTTGTCATTGAGCAGCATTACGGCCGTGCCATGGATATCGAATGGGGCAAGGATGGTATAGACGGACAGCTTTACATACTTCAGGCCCGGCCTGAAACCGTCAAAAGTCAGGCTGCCAATCAGGCTGAGTACCGCTACAAGCTCAAGGGTACTGCAGCCGTTCTTGCAGAAGGACGTGCCATTGGTCAGAAAATCGGAACGGGTCCGGTTCGCCTGGTTCAAAACATCAGCGAAATGGACAAAGTTCAGCCAGGCGATGTTCTGGTGACCGATATGACAGACCCGAACTGGGAACCCGTCATGAAGCGAGCTTCAGCGATTGTGACCAACCGTGGCGGCCGAACCTGTCACGCCGCCATCATTGCACGTGAATTGGGAATTCCTGCAGTCGTGGGCTGCTCAGATGCCACCGACGTACTTAAGGACGGCACGCTGGTGACGGTGAGTTGCTCGGAAGGCGATACTGGCTTTGTCTACGACGGCCTTTTGGAGACGGAAGTTACCGAAGTTCAGCGTGGTGCCATGCCGGACATTCCGGTAAAAATTACGATGAATATCGGCAACCCCCAACTGGCATTCGACTTTGCCCAATTGCCCAACGCGGGTGTGGGTCTGGCCCGTCTTGAATTTGTGATCAACAATAATATCGGCGTCCACCCCAAAGCCATCCTTGACTACCCCAACATCGACGCAGACCTGAAAAAAGCGGTCGAATCGGTGGCCCGGGGGCATGCGTCTCCCCGCGCTTTCTATGTCGACAAAGTTGCGGAAGGCGTGGCCACTATCGCTGCAGCTTTTTGGCCTAAGCCTGTGATTGTCCGGCTTTCGGACTTTAAAAGTAACGAATATCGAAAACTCATAGGCGGAAGCCGTTACGAGCCTGAGGAAGAGAATCCCATGCTGGGTTTCCGGGGGGCTGCCCGGTATGTGAGCGCTGAATTCGGCGAAGCCTTTGCCATGGAGTGTGAAGCCATGCTGAGGGTTCGCAATGAGATGGGGCTGACAAATGTTGAACTGATGGTCCCTTTTGTGCGCACATTGGGACAAGCCAGGAAGGTCACTGACCTGCTGGCGGCCAAGGGTCTCAAGCGCGGCCTGGACGGTTTGAAAATCATCATGATGTGTGAGGTTCCAAGCAATGCCATTTTAGCGGATGAGTTCCTGGAGTACTTTGATGGTTTCTCGATTGGCTCCAACGACCTGACCCAACTCACCCTCGGATTGGATCGTGACTCGGGACTGGAGTTGTTAGCAGCCGACTTTGACGAGCGTGACCCTGCTGTTCAGGCCATGATCAGCAGGGCCATAACAGCGTGTCGGAAACAGGGTAAATACGTTGGTATCTGTGGCCAGGGGCCCAGTGATCATCCGGACTTTGCCCGCTGGCTCGTAGAACAGGGCATCACATCGATTTCGTTGAACCCGGATTCGGTCGTGGATACTTGGCGCAAGATCGCCGCAATGTAAGGAGAGCGACCAACCTATGCAGGGCCTATTCTTGTTGGGTTGGTTTTTAGTCGCATTTGGCGGTGTTTTTTTTGCGCATGACCTGAAGCATGTAACCTTCGCTGGCTGGAATCTGGGCTATTGGTTTGCAGCGCAAGGCGGGGTGCTTTTTTTTCTGGTTATTGTGGTGGTCTTTGCCTTTATGGCAAACCAACATGGCAGATTGACAGAAGTCGATCCTGAGCAGTCTTTTTATAAGGCTTACAAGCGGAAAATTCATCGCGCATTTGTTTTGTATTTGCTGTGCTTGGCATTTTTTTTGGCAGCATTGGCGCTGGGTGAGTATTGGGGTTTATCCAAGAGGTGGGTTGGATCCATCTTTTTGATATTTACCGTGGTCCTGTATGCCGCTATTGGAATCTATTGCAGATCCTCTGATGAGACGGAATATTACGTTGCAGGCAGGCGGGTTCCGGCTGTTTACAACGGCATGGCAACAGCCGCTGACTGGATGAGTGCTGCTTCTTTCATCAGCTTGGCCGGTGGGCTTTACTTGCAGGGTTTTTCCGGCAGTGGTAACCAGCCTGGTGGGTTGGCCTACATCTTGGGTTGGACAGGTGGTTTTTGTTTGGTGGCCATCCTCATTGCCCCTTATCTGCGCAAACTCGAGATATTCACTCTTGCAGATTTTTTTGAACTTCGCTTTGGTGGACAGTGGCCCAGAAGAATTGCCGCGTTGGCTGCTATTCTGTGCTCATTAACTTATGTGGTGGCACAAATTTATGGCGTGGGACTCATCACCTCCAGACTCACAGGGGTTCAGTTTGAAATAGGTATCCTGCTCGGACTCTCTGGCGTACTTGTCTGCTCTTTCCTTGGTGGTATGCGAGCAGTGACCTGGACTCAGGTGGCACAGTATGTCATTTTGATTCTGGCTTTTTTGATTCCGCTGTCCTGGCTTTCCTACAAGCAATTGGGTAATCCTTTAGCACCGTTCGTTTATGCAGAGCAACTTCAAAAAATAACCGAGCTTGAACAAAAACTGAACGCTTCGCCAGCTGAGCAGCAAGTGATTGAAGAATATGCGAGAAGAGCAAAAGAGCTTGAGTTGAAGCTGCGCAATGTAGAAAACGCCCTCGAAATGGATCGTGATTTTTTAACTGAAAAGTTAAGAATTCTCAATTCAGAGCGCGGTGACTCAGAGACATTACTGGCCGCGCGCAAAGAGCTCAAGCAACTGCCCAAGGATGCTGATTCTGCCCGCGAGGTCTGGACTCGCGCCATGAATGAAAATCTCAGTCGCGCCAAACCTTTGGGCGGTATACCGCCGCATGCCCAGGCCTTCGCTGGAAATCCGGACGGTAACGAATCCGAGCGACATGCATTTGAGGTTTCGCGCAATAACTTTCTGGCCTTGATGTTTTGTCTGATGATAGGCACCGCCGGACTGCCTCACCTGCTGACCCGTTTCTTCACGACTCCAAGTGTGTCTGAGACCCGCAATTCTGTTGCATGGTCGCTCTTTTTCATTGGACTTTTGTATCTTGCTGCGCCGGCTTTGGCCGTATTGGTTAAGTTTGAGGTCATGAACAGCCTGGTTGGACAACGATTTGATTCACTTCCGCCATGGATGGCGCAGTGGGCCAGAGTTGACGCCTCTTTGCTCACATTTTCCGATGTCAATGGTGATCAGGTGCTGCAGTTTGCAGAGTTGAAGATGGGTGCAGATCTGGTGATGCTGGCCACCCCGGAATTAGGGGGGCTTCCATATGTTGTTTCAGGTCTGGTTGCTGCCGGTGGTTTGGCCGCCGCGCTCTCCACAGCCGATGGACTGCTTCTTACCATTGGTAATGCGATCTCTAATGATCTTTTTTTCAAGGGCAAGACGAAGAGTGACTATGCGCTCTCGGCGCGCAGGGTCATCGTCTCAAAGTTCTCATTATTGGTTGTTGCTATTGTTGCTGCTTATGTGGCCGTTCTGAGGTCTACGGACATTCTTTCAACGGTTACGGCCTCTTTCTCCATTGCCGGTTCGGCATTTGTACCTGCCATGCTGCTGGGTATTTTCTGGACAAAAACATCCCGTGTCGGCGCAGTGAGCGGTATGCTTGTCGGGCTGGCAGTTTCCTTGTTCTACATGCTGGCCAATGCCCCGGGGCTCCGAAGTTTTTTTAAGCTTTCAGGCAGTGGTCTATGGTTTGATATCCAACCTGTTTCTGCAGGTATTTTTGGCGTTGCTGCCGGCTTCATCACTACTTTTCTGCTGAGTCTGCTATTCCCGAATAGCGACCGTGTCATGCCCGATGGTGTTCAAAAGCCACAGAGTTAAATGTTGAAAGTCCAAGCTGGCATATAATCTTTGGCTTCGCCTTGCAACACCCCACTCAGACGCTGGGGGTTGCTTTTACTGCTCATCCGAGCCATCCATAAGGAGTGTTAATGCGTCACTATGAAATTATTTTGATGATCCATCCGGATCAGAGCGAGCAGGTACCTGCCATGCTCGAACGTTACAAGGGAATGATCACTGCCGGTGGCGGGAAAATTCACCGTGTAGAAGACTGGGGTCGCCGCCAAATGGTCTACATGATCAACAAGCTGGCCAAAGCCCATTACCTGTGCGTGAACATTGAAGCAGATCAGGCCGTAATGGTAGAGATCGAACATGCTTTCAAGTTCAACGACGCCGTGCTGCGTCACCTCACTGTTCTCAAGAAGAAGGCCGAAACTGGTCCTTCATCCATGATGAAAACCGTCGAGCGTGAAGACGCCCGCAAGAATCAGCCAGCCGAATACCAGGCTTGATTGATAGTTGGTGGAGTGAACAACAATACCAACTGCCTTGTTTTGTATGCCTGTATCGTCGAAGTTAAACCGATTCGTTACACGCCTGCAGGCTTGCCAGCCCTGGATTTGATCCTCGAACACGAGTCTAAAGTCTTTGAGGCAAGTCAGGAAAGACAAGTCCATGCAGCAGTCAAAGCTGTTGCATTTGGTTCAGTGGCGGAAACTTTGGTTAGTCAAGCCGTTGGCAGTATTTGGATGTTTTCAGGCTTTGTTGCAACGCCACGAAATAGCAAAAGTTTAGTTTTTCATATTCAAGAATTTAATCAAGATCAACCTTAGGAGTCCATCATGCCCGGACCAAAACGTTTCAATAACAAAGACAAGCGCCCCAAGCGCCCCGCCCAGAATCTTCTTTTCAAGCGTAAGCGCTTTTGCCGCTTTACTGTGACTGGCGTCGAAGAGATTGATTACAAAGATATCGATACGCTTAGAGATTTCATTGCTGAAAACGGCAAGATCATTCCTGCTCGCCTGACAGGTACGCGCGCCATATTCCAGCGTCAGCTCAACACCGCTATCAAGCGCGCACGCTTTCTTGCGTTGCTGCCTTACAGCGATCAGCACCGAATTTAAGGGGGCATTACCATGCAAATTATCCTGCTCGATAAAGTGATCAATCTGGGTAACCTGGGCGAAATCGTCCGGGTTAAAGATGGCTATGCCCGTAATTTCCTGATTCCCTCTGGCCGTGCCCGTCGCGCCACCGAATCGGCCAAAAAAGAGTTTGAAGTCCGACGTGCAGAGTTGGAAAAATCGGCTGCTGCCAAGCTGGCCGAGTCTCAGGCCCTTGGCGAAAAGCTGGCTGGTACTTCCATCAAATTAACCCAGAAGGCTGGCGTTGACGGGCGTTTGTTCGGCTCTGTGACAAACTTTGACATTGCTGAGGAGCTCAACAAATCGGGCTACAAGGTTGTCAAAGCTCAAGTTCGCATGCCCAATGGTCCGATCAAGCTGGTTGGTGACAGCAAAGTCACTGTTGCTTTGCATACCGATGTTGTGGTCGAAATAACGGTTTCTGTCTACGGCGAAACTGCCTGATCTGATTCAGGTTGCCGATCAAACCGCCTTGGGGTAACCCTGGGCGGTTTTTTTATCCTCAATGGTTTAACCGTTTACCCACAGCTTTCAGGCTGTGTTGTCCCCAGCTTTTCACTCGACTAGACAGGCCTGTCGGCGTAGCATTGAGTAAATTAGGAAATTATTGATGTCAGCCGTTTTTACATCCCTCAGCGAAGACTACGGTCAAGACCGTCAAATTGCCCAACTGCGCATTCCGCCACATTCAATTGAAGCGGAATCCAGTGTTTTGGGTGGTCTGTTGCTCGATAACGGTGCTTGGGAGCGTGTAGGAGATGTCGTGGTGGACAGCGACTTTTATCGGTACGAGCACCGAATTATTTTCTCTGCCATCTACGCCCTGATTAATGTCACCAAACCTGCTGACGTCATTACGGTATTCGAACATCTCCAAAACCAAGGCAAGGCGGAAGAGATTGGTGGTTTGTCGTATCTCAACTCCTTGGCTCAGTACGTACCTAGCGCAAGCAATATTCGGCGTTATGCAGAGATTGTGCGAGAGCGTGCCATTCTTCGAAAATTGGTCAGCGCAAGCGATGAGATTGCCACAAGCGCCTTCAACCCCAAGGGCAAACCAATTGACAAGATTCTTGATGAAGCTGAGCAAAAAATCTTCAATATAGGTGAAGAGGGTTCTCGCATGAAGCAGGGCTTTCAGGCGATGGACTCGCTGGTGGTGAGTTTGCTTGACCGCGTGACTGAAATGGCGGACAACCCCAACGACATCACCGGAGTTCCAACTGGCTTTTATGATCTGGATCGCATGACTTCAGGTTTTCAGGCCGGGGACATGATTGTTCTTGCGGCCCGACCCTCCATGGGTAAAACGGCCTTGGCCATCAATATCGCCGAACACGTCGCATTGAACGAAGGCCTCCCGGTCGCAGTTTTCTCTATGGAAATGGGTGCTGCCCAATTGGCTATCCGTATTGTCGGCTCGATCGGTCGTATCGATCAAGGCCACTTGAGGACTGGCAAGCTCACCGACGACGAGTGGCCGAGACTCACTGAGGCGATTGAAAAGCTCCGACCTGTGTCCCTGCATATCGACGAATCAGCAGGTCTCACGCCTAGCGAATTGCGGGCCAACGCACGTCGTCTGTCTCGCCAGTGTGGCAAGCTCGGCCTGATTGTGGTGGATTACCTGCAGCTAATGAGTGGATCCAGTTCGGATGGAGAGAACAGGGCCACAGAACTTGGCGAGATATCGCGAGGTCTGAAAATGCTTGCTAAGGAGTTACAGTGCCCGGTTCTCGCACTGTCGCAGTTGAACCGCAGTGTTGAAACCCGAACGGACAAGCGGCCCATGATGAGTGATCTGCGCGAATCAGGTGCGATCGAACAGGATGCAGACATCATCATGTTCATTTACAGGGACGAGTACTACAACAAAGACAGCAAAGAACCCGGTGTGGCAGAGGTCATCATCGGCAAACAACGCAATGGACCGACTGGAACCATCAAGCTGGCATTCTTAAAGCAACTGACCCGGTTTGAGAGCCTGGCCAGTGGGAGCCATTCAGACTTCTAAACTACAGGACTTCGCTGGCATAGTCAGCGAGTCTTGAGCGTTCGCCCCGTGCCAAGGTAATGTGTCCGCCATGCGGCCAGCCTTTGAACTTGTCAACTGCAAACGTCAGGCCTGAGGATCCCTCGGTCAAGTAGGGCGTATCGATCTGAGCAAGGTTGCCCATACAAATAATCTTGGTTCCTGGACCCGCCCGGGTAATCAGGGTCTTCATCTGTTTGGGAGTCAGGTTTTGAGCCTCATCGATGATGACGTACTTATTCAAAAAAGTGCGTCCCCGCATGAAATTCATGCTCTTGACCTTGATTCTGCTTCGGATGAGCTCGCTCGTAGCAGCGCGGCCCCACTCTCCCGCACCGGTGTCCGTTTTTGTAAGGACTTCCAGGTTGTCGTCCAGCGCACCCATCCAGGGGCCCATTTTTTCTTCCTCTGTACCGGGCAGAAAACCAATGTCTTCACCCACGCTCACCGTGGCGCGGGTGACAATAATTTCTGTGTATCTCCGATCATCCAGAACCTGGGTTAAGCCAGAAGCCAGAGCCATGAGGGTTTTTCCGGTACCGGCCGTGCCCGTCAGGGTCACAAAATCAACCTCAGGATCCATCAGCAGGTTCATGGCAAAGTTTTGTTCGCGATTACGGGTTGTGACGCCCCAGACCGAATTCTTCAGGTGGTTGAAATCTTTGAGGGTTTTGAAAACGGCAGTTTTGCCACGAATCTCGGTTACCCGGGCATAAAGGCTGGGCTCGCCCGGTGCTTCAAAAAAGACAAACTGATTAATCAACAGGCTGGGCACGATGGGGCCGGTGATCCTGTAAAACGTGTGCTGGGCCTGCTGCCAACTTTCCACAGTTTGTCCGTGCGTAGACCAGAAATCAGCGGGCAACGCCAGTGAGCCTGAATAAAGCAGGTCACCGTCATCCAGTGTCTTGTCGTTCTGGTAATCATCGGTTGCTAGCCCCAAGGCCCTGGCCTTGACACGCATATTGATGTCTTTGGAGACGAGCACCACTTCACGCGGTGCGAACTGTTGGCGCAGCGCTTCGACGACCCCCAAAATTTGATTGTCAGCCTTGCCTTGAGGAAGGCTGGTCGGCAGGGTGTAGTCCAGCACGCTGGTCTGGAAAAAAAGCTTACCGCCGGCCTCCCGGTGACCGGTTGAGTCTAGCTTCAGTCCCTGGGCGATGTCCGCCCCAGGTGTGCCAGCTAGCGCATCGAGTGATCTGCTGGTTTGGCGTGCATTACGTGCAACTTCGGTCATCCCTTTTTTATTGCTGTCGAGTTCTTCCAGAACAATCATCGGCAGAAAAATGTCATGTTCCTCAAACTTGAAGAGGCACATGGGGTCATGCATCAATACATTGGTGTCCAGCACAAATAGCTTGACCGGCCCAGCTGACTTTGTTCTTTTCGATTTTGTGGCAGTTAGTTTTCCGTTATCGGTGGGGGTATCAACGGAAGCTATTGCACGAGCCGTTTTTGCGCTAACCGGGAACTGTCTTTGCCGGGTTTTGAGCTCGATGGGTTTAGATGATTTTTTTTGACTTTGGCTGGGGCTCAGTCCCGCACCACGAGATGGCTTTTCAAGCCCGGGTTCAGCAGTATGCCCGTCTGGTTGAACAGCAACTTCAATTGGCTTGCGAAAAGAGACATCAAAAGCTTCTGAAGAAAGTAAAGCGGCACGCTTTGAAGGAGCTGGGGGCAAAGGCATAAGTTAATTGCTTGTGTAAAAGAAAAACAAAAAAGCCGCCAAGTTTGACCAGGCGGCTTAATGAAGTTAACCGAAACTCGATTCTCTCAATGGCATGCGATTGATATGCATAAAAGCCAGAGAAAACAGAACAATAATAAATTTTAGTTTAAGCAGCTTTCTTGAGAGCTTTGACCGCCTTGAGAACTTCATCAACATGGCCTGGAACTTTAAGTCCACGCCACTCATTCTTAAGACACCCGTCGGCACCGATCAGGAATGTGCTTCTTTCTATGCCCTTGACTTTTTTGCCGTACATGATTTTATTTTTGACCACGCCAAACATGTGACACATCTTCTCTTCGGTGTCAGCAATCAGTTCAAAAGGAAGCTCCAGCTTCAATTTGAATTCATCATGTGATTTCATATTGTCACGGGATACACCAAAAACTGTTGCGCCTGCTTTGACGAAGTCTTTGTATTTGTCGCGGAACTGCATGGCTTCAGTTGTACAACCGGGCGTATTGTCTTTGGGATAAAAATAAAGAACAACGATGTGGCCTATGTGAGAGGTATTTGATACTTTGATACCGCTCGTGGCGTTGGCCTCAAATTCCGGAATAAGTTTATTGACAACGATCGCCATATGGTTAAGCTTCTTTGACTAGTTGTGTCAGGTAATGTGTGGTTTGCCGCAGCGTGACAGACTAGCTGCAAATTGCTTCAGAGAACGATTTTACCCCGAAAACAACAAGCCAGCTCACCCACGGCGGTAGTCCTGAATGGCAGTCTGCCTGTCAGCGTCTTTCGAGTAGAAGCGCGGCAAGCACGTGGCGACCTTCACCTGCAAGAATGTTGTAAGTCCGGCATGCCGCTTGCGTATCCATGGTCTCCAAGCCGATTCGATCCATTGCCAACTCTTTCGTCAGTCTTGCGGGTGGAAATCTGAGCTTCAAGCCAGAACCAAAAATAACCAATTCTGGTTTGATTTTTGCCAGCATTTCGAAATGCACTTCGTTGAGATCTTCAAACCGGCAGCAGTTCCATTCAAATCGTTCTCCCTTGGAACCGATCACAACGCTGGTATAGATTTTTTCGTCGCCCAGACCGATCCAGTCCGGGCCATAACCGGTGATGGACTGGACGTTCAATATGTCGGGTTGGAGTTTCATGCTGGTCAGTGATATGTGGTCAAATTATAGGTTTCGCTATTTGATGAAGACCTTGGAGTGACTTTGAAAACAATACAGAAATCAGACAAGCTGGCCAACGTTTGCTACGACATCCGTGGACCGATCATGGAGCGGGCCAAGCAAATGGAAGAGGAAGGCCACAGCATCATCAAGCTCAATATCGGAAATCTCGCGGTTTTTGGCTTTGAGTCGCCAGAGGAAATCCGTCAGGACATGATTCGTAATTTGCCCAATGCGGCCGCGTATTCTGACAGCAAGGGAATATTTGTTGCGCGCAAGGCGGTTATGCAATACACCCAGGAACAGGGCATCAAAGGCGTTGGTCTGGGTGACATCTATTTGGGGAATGGCGCCAGCGAATTGATTGTGATGGCCACCAACGCACTGCTCAACGATGGTGACGAAATGTTGTTGCCAGCACCGGACTACCCGCTTTGGACTGCTGCAGTCACCCTGTCAGGAGGGACGCCTGTTCACTACATGTGTGATGAGGCTAAGGGGTGGATGCCTGATCTGGCGGACATTCGGGCAAAGATCACCCCAAGAACCAAGGGCATTGTGGTGATCAATCCGAATAACCCGACCGGTGCTTTGTATCCGGACGCGTTGTTGCAAGGTATTGTTGGCATTGCCCGCGAGCATGGTCTGGTGATCATGGCAGATGAGGTCTATGACAAGGTTCTTTATGATGATGTTCGGCATACGGCCATGGCCAGTTTGTCTGACGATGTGTTAACCCTGACGTTTAATTCTTTGAGCAAGAGTTACCGGTCCTGTGGTTACCGGTCGGGTTGGTTGGTGGTCTCTGGCGACAAGAAGCCTGCAAAAGACTATATCGAAGGTCTCGACATGCTTTCTTCCATGCGACTGTGTGCCAACGTGCCAGGTCAATGGGCCATCCAAACAGCGCTTGGCGGTTACCAAACCATCAATGACCTGATCTGTGAAGGCGGCAGGCTGCGGCGGCAGCGAGATGTCGCCTACGAATTGATGACGAAAATTCCAGGTATCAGCTGCGTCAAACCCAGCGCGGGTCTTTATATGTTTCCGAAACTTGATCCGGCTGTTTATCCGATCAAGAACGATCAGGAATTTGTCCTTGATCTGCTT
>JBILKC010000170.1:0-6308 GCA_044376885.1 Hylemonella sp.
CAGCAAGGCCATTTTTTCGCGGTGGAGCGTTAAGTGATTGCTGAGCTCCCTCGGCTCAGGGTCAAACAGCGGCACACCGCAGATGGCGGCCACCTCAAACACCGTGCCTATGGAACACCCCGGGTCTCCCCGCTCGATGCGTTGGAGCAAGGCCCGCGAGATGCCAGCGCGAGCGGCCAGATCAGTCGTGGTCATGGCCCTGGCCAAACGGGCTTCGCGCACGCGCTGGCCCAGCAGCTCAAGCGCATTCAGGCTGTACTGCGAATAGGTGCGAGCAAGCGGTTTAACCATAAAATGACTCATTAATAAACCAAAATTGGTTTATATGTAATATTAATGAGTTATTTTCCTCGATAAGCCATACAGGGTCAACCCATGGAGCCCAAAGTGGGTGCCAGGCTATCCGTTCGGGTGGGCAGCCTGATCGCTGCGGCTTCGGCTGCTGCTTCGGCTTGAATGCACGCAATTGTGGTTGCCACATCAGTGTTCGGTATCCCAGCGCACTGTGTTTTGCGTGCCATAGGCACACCATGGCCTTGACTGCATGTTTACTTGTACCGCCGGTGCAAGGCAGCAGTGACTAGGAGTTACCATGAAATCATCCAGTAAACGCGTTTCCCGCCTGCCAATCAGTCGCCTGCCTTTGGGCATGCTCACCTGCGCGGCACTTCTTTGCTTTGGCCAAAGCGCCCAGGCGGCCACTTCAACGGGCGTTATGACGGTATCTGCCACGGTGCTGAATTCGTGTTTGGTGGGCGCATCGGCCTTGGCGTTTCCCGCGGCCACCAGTAATGCGATTGCCGTAGGCAATGTCGATGCCGTAGGTCAGGTCACGGTGAACTGCACCTCGGGATCGGCCTATACGGTAGCACTTGATGCCGGTGGCGGCGCAGGTGGCACTTTTGCCAGCCGCAAAATGAGCGCTGCAGGAAACCAGTTGCTCAAGTACTCCATTTACACCGCAGCAACCTACAGCACAGTGTGGGGCGATGGGACCGGAGGTTCCGCCACGGTGGCCGGGGTTGGCACGGGTGTTAACCAGTCGATCTTTGCCTATGGCCGTATTTTCGCCGGGCAAGTTGCCACTGCCGCCGTCTACTCTGACGTAGTGAATGTCACGGTTAAGTATTAAGACGGGCTTTCGAACACTTGCGCTGGTTTGTTTTGCAATAGCAATTGCATTCCAAGCGCAAGCCAGTCCGATTGAGATTTCACCGGTCAAGGTGGATCTGTCTGCCAAGGTGCGGGTGAGCGCATTGACGGTGCACAACTTGGGCGAAGACGAAACGGTGATGCAGGTGAGCCTGATGCACTGGCCAAGCGCTGAGGACCTGGTTGCGATTGAACCCAGCATTGGTCTGTTGGTCACACCAAGCACTTTCCGGTTGGCTGGCGGCGCACAGCAGATTGTGCGGGTGGGCCTGAGTGGTGCTGCGCCTTTGCAGACGGAATTGGCTTACCGCTTGATTATTGAGGAAGTGCCCCCGGTGCTGGAACAGGACACCACCGGCATGCGACTGGTGGTGCGGCACGATTTGCCGGTGTTTGTAGCGCCTGCGGCGCGCGCGCTTCGTCTGGTGAACATGCAGATTGATTGCTCACCCACAGGTGCAGAGCTGCGCCTGCTGAATTCAGGGAACAGCCACCTTAAAGTGCTGCGCCTGGCTTTGAAAGAATCCTCCACAGGCGCTACCCAAGGCGACTGGAAGGCGTTTGACTATCTGTTGCCGGGCACTGAAAAGCGCTGGCTGCTGTCAACCGTAGCGCCGGATGCCAAAGCCAAAGGATATACGGCAACCGCCTATACCGAGAACGAGACGTTTTCGGCGGAGGTTCAGAATCAATGCCGGTAATGCACATGTTGTCTTCGCCCTGGGGCTGTCAGCACTGTCGGCGCTGACGTGGGCCCAGCCCGTGGTGGTGGCAGACACTGCAAAACCCGTCATGCTTGGCGTGGTTTTGAATGGCGTCACCGTGAGTGGAGGGGAAACTTTTTTGGAGGTGGGCAATACACATTTGCTGGCCAGCGCTTCCTTTTTAAAGAGCCTGAATTTGCGAGCCGGCACTGGCTTGCCGCGCTTGGTGGATGGTATTGTCTACTTTGACCTGAAGGACATTGCGGGGCTGCAAACGCTGCGCGATGCGGCGCGATCTGAGGTGGTGTTGCTGGCTGACAGCGGGGCGTTCCAGCCCAGCATGGTCAACGCCAATACCCTGCTGCAGACCAAGGTAAGGCCGTATGTACCGGGCGGCTTTGTCAATTACGACCTGGCACTCACCCAAACCCCGCTGGCCGCCAGCCATGACGCCTTGGTGGGCGTAGGATTTTTTGCCGGTACGACTCTGCTGACCAACAATTTCGCCCTGAGGGACGCCAACAGCGTGCGGCTGATGAGCAGTTTGCAGACGGATATTCCGCAGACCATGAAGACGCTGCGCCTGGGCGACACGGTCAACAACACAGGGGCCTGGGGCCTGGGCGTGTTGTATGCAGGTGTGCAATACGGGACCAACTTTGCTGTGCGGCCCGACTTTATTGCGCAGTCCATGCCGGGCCTGGCGGGCAACGCGGTGCTGCCGTCTACGGTGGATGTGTATGTGAACAATGTGTTGCGCGCGCGCCAGGAGGTGCCGGCCGGGCCGTTCAATATTCAAAACCTGCCGTTGGTTAATGGGCAGGGCAATATGCAGGTGGTGGTGCGCGATGTGCTGGGCCGAGAACAGGTGATTACCCAAGCCTTTATGGCAAGCCCGAGTTTGCTGCGCGAAGGACTGGTACAAGAGTCTTACGAAGTAGGTGCCCTGCGCAGAAACTACGGCTTAACCAGCAACGATTACGGTGATGCCTTTGCCAGCCTGACCTGGCGCAAGGGGATAAACAGCCAGTGGAGCAGCGAGTTGCGCACGGAAGTACAGCCCCAAACCACCACCCTTGGCTTTTCCAACGCCGTTCTGCTGCAACAGTTGAACAGCGTGCTGGAAACCACCGTGGCCGTGAGCGGCGGTGCGCAGGATGGCGACCTGTTGAGTGCGCTGTACAGCTACACGGGCAGCAAGGTGGCCGTTAATGCGCGCACCACTGTCACTTCAGCGGGCTTTCGGCAATTGGGCACCGATGTGCGCAACCTGCCGGCCCGGCTTGCCACCATGCAAGTCAGCATGCCCTTGGTTTCGGGTAGCCTGGTTGCCAATGGCCTGCTTCGCCAAAACCAGGACGATACGCAGCAGCGGGTTCTGACCCTGAGCTATTCGCAGCGGCTGAATGAACGACTATTTGCCACGCTTTCCGTGCTCAATACTGATGCGCAAGCCGGTATCACGGTGTTGGCTGGCCTTACCCTGCTGCTGGATACGCGGCATTTATCCAACGTCAGCGTGAACCACACCGGGCGCGGCAATACGCTTTATGCAGACTACTCCAAAGTGGCAGACGCTGGCGAGGGCGTGGGCTACCGTGTGGCTGGCGCACAGGGGGACGAGACGGCAACACAGAATGCGGCCTTTACCAGCAACCATGCGCAAGGCAGTTGGGGCGCTGAGGCAACACAGCAAAACAATGCAGTCAGCACGCGGCTGTGGGCCAGGGGGGGTGCGGCAAGCTTGGGCAAGGGGGTGTATTTTTCACGTGGCTTTGCCCAGAGCTTTGCGATTGTGCAGGTCGGCCAGGCGGCAAATGTGCCGGTGTATCTGGAGAGCCAGTTGGTGGCACACACGCGCCCGGACGGTACTGCGCTGGTGAACAACTTGCGCGCCTACCAGGACAACCGCATCAGCGTGGACCCGCTGGCGGTGCCGTTCGACAGCAGCATGGGCGATATGGACCAGACCGTGCAACCGCGCTTGCTGGGCGGCGTACAAATAGACTTTGCCGTGCACCAGGTGGTGGGCATCACGGTGACCGTGCAGCAGGCCGATGGCAGCCCCCTGCCAGCCTGGAGCGCTGTGCAGGTGCAGGGCTTGTCAAGCAGCTTTGTGGTGGGCAAGCGCGGCGAAGTGTTTGTGGAGTTTCCGGCGGTGGGCACCTACCGTCTAACGGCAACACCACCTGCAGGCGCGGCTTGCAGTTTTGCGGTGCAGGTGCGTGGCGATGGCTCAGCGCCGGACGTGGCGCGCTGTGAGTAGCGGCGGAAAATTAGCGCTGTTAGTGGCGGTGTAATTGGCTGAGTTAATAGCGAATCGTGACCGTCTGCACAGTAACGGTGGTGGCATCGGGCAAGGTTCGGGTGGTTTGACTGCGTGTCACTACAAACGGAATGTCGGGCGGACAGCTGACGCTTGCGGTTTGCGTGTTAACCAAAGTTGAGCAGGACGGCAGGACTTGCATCGAGACAGCCATGGTCGCATTTGCTGAACCCGCCATGGCTGCAGGGGAAAAAGGCAACACAAGCAACACAAGTGGAATGTAGTGGCGCAAGGGTTGGAACTTGCGAGAAAGGTGCTTGAGGTTTGGTGTCATGCGCCACTTTATTGTGCATGCGAAACCTCAAGCCGCAAAAGTAGGGGGCGATTCACGCGCTTTTAGACGCTTTTGGGCGCTGACTTATCCGCCGGCAAATCACCCGCCCGATCGTTCAGCGTTCAAATACTTTTCTGATTGACACGCTTGCTGAGTTCTTCTGCGCTTTCTTTGCGCTCGCTGTAGCGGTCCACAAGATAAGGGGCCACGTCGCGGGTGAGCAGGGTAAATTTCACCAACTCTTCCATCACGTCGACCACGCGGTCGTAATAAGCCGAGGGCTTCATGCGACCAGCCTCGTCGAACTCCAGGAATGCCTTGGCCACCGAGCTTTGGTTGGGGATGGTTAGCATGCGCATCCAGCGTCCCAGTATCCGCATCTGGTTGACCGCATTGAACGACTGCGAGCCGCCAGAAACTTCCATTACCGCCAGGGTCTTGCCCTGGGTCGGGCGCACTGCCCCGACAGACAGTGGAATCCAGTCAATCTGGCTTTTCAGGATGCCGGTCATGGCACCGTGGCGCTCGGGGGAGCACCAGACCATGCCTTCGGACCACACGGCCAGGCTACGCAGTTCCTGAACCTTGGGGTGGCTCTCAGGCGCGCCATCGGGCTGGGGCAAATCCTGCGGGTCAAACACCTTGACTTCGGCACCCATCACTTCAAGCAATCTGGCGGCTTCCAGCGTCAATAACTTGCTGTAAGAGCGCTCGCGTAAAGAGCCATACAACATCAGAATTCTTGGCGGGTGAGTGAATGCCTGCTGCGGCGCTAACAAGGTCTGCTGGGGTATCTTGAAGCTAAGTTCATCAAGATGGGGCAATGTAGGCGCGGCCTTGGACACAGGCTTAGGCACAGGATTAGACACGCGAACCCTTTTCTCTCATCAGCGAATGAAGCATGAGCCCCAGGAACCCGCCCACAATCTGCGCCACCACAAAGGCCGGCACGTCTGCCGGTGAGATGCCCGCAAAAGTGTTGCTGAACATGCGCCCGAAGGCAGCCGCCGGGTTTGCAAAAGAGGTGCTTGCAGTAAACCAATAGGCCGCGCCGATATAGCAAGCCACTATAGAAGACGCCTTTCCAGCTGGGGAGCGCAAGATCACGAACAACAAACCGCCGGTTGCCACGGCTTCGGCCAACCACTGGGCCGGGCCTGTCCTGACTTTTGTGGACCATTGCAAGATGTCAAGGTCAAACATGGCATGTGCCAGCCAAGCGCCCAATGCTGCGCCCATGAGTTGTGCACACACATACCCTGGCAAGTGGTGACGCGCCAAATCTTTGCGATAGGCCATGACCATCGACACCACCGGATTGAAGTGAGCCCCGCTGACAGGCCCCAGTGTTTCAATTAACACATACAGGGCGAAGACGGTGGCAAGTGTGTTGGCTAAAAGCGCAAGGGCGACGTTTCCGCCCGCCAATTGCTCGGCCATGATGCCGGAGCCGATCACAGCACACAGCAATGCGGCTGTGCCAACCAGCTCAGACACATAGCGCCGCCAATGACTCATTTTTTTGCCAATTCGCGTGCGGAATTTTCCAACGCCATCTTGCTCAGGCCAGCCAAGGGCAGGCTGGTAAAGATGTCAAGGCGCTTCTTGATTTGAAACAGGGTTTGCTTGAAGGCTTCCAGTTTTTCGGCATCCGTGCCCGCAGTCTCTGAAGGGTCGGCATAGCCCCAATGCGCGGTAGCTGGCTGGCCGGGCCAATAGGGACACACTTCACCGGCTGCGTTGTCGCAAACCGTGATCACCAGATCCATATGGGGCGCATCGGGCGTGGCAAAGACGTCCCAGCTTTTGCTGCTTAAACCTTGTGTAGCTATGCCAGCGCTTTGCAGGGTGG
>JBILKC010000013.1:0-19927 GCA_044376885.1 Hylemonella sp.
TAAGGGTTTCGGGGCGATTTTGTCTATAGATGAGAAGGGTATCCAGGTGCAGTGCGGTCAGGGGGTGCTGGCCTTGACGGAGTTACAGCGCCCGGGGGGCAAGCGCCTGCCCGTCCATGCATTCAAACAGGGTTACGACTTGCCTTTGGGTACGGTACTGCAATGAGGCGCTTGCGTGAGCTGACCCGGCACCCTGAATACCGCCTGGGTTTGAAGCAAATGGCGGCGGTCGCGCCCGGGCTTGCGGCCTGGGGGCTGATGACGGGCGTGGCGATGGTGAAGTCGGGCATGAGCGTGTTTGAAGCCGTGGCCATGACGCTGCTGGTTTACGCCGGCAGTTCGCAGCTGGCCGCCATCCCCCTGATTGCCGCAGGTGCGCCCGTCGTGGTTATATTGGCCACCAGTTTTTGTGTGAACCTGCGGTTTGTGGTTTTCAGCATTCATTTACGGCCTTATCTGATGCACTTGCCGCGCCGTATTCGCCTGTTCATGGGCTACATCACCGCCGACATGAGTTACGTCATGTTTGTACAGCGCTTCCCGCAGCCTGCGCAGAACGCCGATCAAGAGCGCGCCCAATTCGCCTACCTGGCTGGTGGTTGTACATTTAACTGGTTCAATTGGCAACTCTCGAGCTTGCTGGGGATTGCTTTGGCGCATTCGGTTCCCACCGAGTGGGGCTTGGGTTTTGCCGGTATCCTGGCTTTGCTGGGCGTGGCGTGTTCACTGGCTACCACCGCAATGCGCCGGGTGTCTGCAGTCGTGGCCGGAGCTGCCGCTGTGGCCGCTTTTGCACTGCCTTTTAAGCTCAACATTGTGGTGGCCATTGCCGCTGCCGTGGCCCTGTGCATGATGATCGAGCAAACATCACGGCAAAACCAGAACAGCCGCAGACCAGAGACATGATGAACCACACAGACCTCTGGACGCTGGCTGTCATTGTGGGCCTGGCGATCATCACCCTGATCACGCGATGCTTGTTCTTTATATCCAGCAAATCCTGGAGCCTGCCCCACTGGGCGCAGCGCGGTTTGCAATATGCGCCGATTGCGGCACTCTCGGCCGTGATCGTGCCGGAGATGGTGATGACGCATGGCCATCTGGTCAGCTCATGGCAGGATGCCCGGCTGTTTGCCGTCGTGGCGGGCGCAGGCTGGTACTTCTGGCGCAAGGGAGCCGGGCAGGCGGTTCTGGGCACGATTGTGGTGGGCATGGCCGTGTACCTGCCACTTCGGCTGGGTCTTGGCTGGTAACCTAGAATCTTTTTACGCCGCAAAAACAACAATAAAACCAAGACAACCTAACCAAGTTGACAAGCCCCATGACTGCTCCTGTTCATTTCATCCGATTCTCAGACCTGTGCATGCAGGGCAAAGCCAAAGACCAGCGGGTCTTTATCCGTGCCGATCTGAACGTGCCGCAAGACGATGCGGGTCATATCACCGAAGACACCCGGATTCGTGCCTCCATTCCCTGTATCCGCATGGCACTTAATGCCGGTGCTGCCGTGATGGTGACCTCCCACCTGGGGCGTCCAACCGAGGGCGAGTTCAAACCCAGTGACTCGCTTGCGCCGGTGGCACAGCGGATGAGCGAGCTCTTGGGGGTGGCCGTGCCGTTGGTGAGTCATTGGACCGATGGGGTGGCGGTGCAACCCGGCCACGTGGTCATGCTTGAGAACTGCCGCCTCAACATCGGCGAGAAAAAAAACGACGAAGCGCTGGCCCGAAAAATGGCAGCCTTGTGCGATATTTTTGTACACGATGCGTTTGGCACGGCACACCGGGCTGAGGCCAGTACCTATGGTATCGCGCAATTTGCCAAGCTGGCCAGTGCCGGGCCACTCCTGGCCGCCGAGATGGACGCCATAGGCAGGGCATTGGCCAACCCCACGCGGCCCCTGGTGGCTATTGTGGCGGGCTCCAAGGTTTCAACCAAACTCACCATTCTCAAAAGCCTGTCCAGCAAGGTGGACCAATTGATAGTGGGTGGCGGTATCGCCAACACCTTTATGCTGGCCGCCGGCTTGAACATCGGCAAAAGCCTGGCCGAGCCGGACCTGGTCCAGGAAGCCCGCGCCGTGATGGAGGCCATGAAGTCCCGCGGTGCCGACGTGCCGATTCCCATCAACGTGGTGACCGCGAAAGCATTCAAGGCCGATGCGGTGGCCACCATCAAGTTGGCTGCCGAGGTGCAAGACGATGACCTGATCCTGGATATCGGCCCGCAGACGGCTGCCAAGCTGGCCGATCAAATCGAGTTGGCCGGCACCATCGTCTGGAATGGACCGCTTGGGGTGTTTGAGTTTGCCGCATTTGAAAACGGCACCCGTGTCATCGCCCAAGCCATTGCGCGCTCCCCTGGCTTTTGCATTGCCGGTGGTGGCGACACCCTGGCGGCCATAGCCAAGTACGGCATTGAAAAAGAGGTCGGCTACATCTCAACCGGAGGTGGCGCTTTTCTGGAAGTGCTGGAGGGTAAAACGCTGCCGGCGTTTGAGATCCTGGCGCGGCGTGCCCAGGGTTGAGCGCTCTTTTCAGGAGGGCGGAGGTATGGCAGCAAGCCTCAAACATAGACGGATTCCCAGTACACAGACGCACGGTGTCACAGCGCCTTAAAAGTTTAGTGTGACAATCCGGCTCAATAACCAGGAGACACCTTCATGAGCCTTCACGCAACCAAAATCGTTGCCACTCTCGGCCCGGCCTCCAGCGAGCCCGCGCTGCTGGAACAGATGATTCGTGCTGGGGTCAGTGTGGTGCGTCTTAACTTCAGCCACGGCACTGCCCAGGACCATATAGACCGCGCCCGTCTGGTTCGCGAAGCCGCAGCCCGTGCCAACCGCGAAGTCGCCATCATGGCCGACTTGCAAGGCCCCAAGATTCGGGTAGGAAAGTTTGCACAAGGCAAGGTCAACCTTACGATTGGCGACGCCTTTGTGCTGGATGCTGAGCGCACCGAGCTCGGCGATGCATCCGGTGTGGGACTGGATTACAAAGAGTTACCGCGTGATGTCAAGGCCGGGGACATCTTGTTGCTCAATGACGGGTTGATCGTCATGCGGGTCGAAGCTGTCAAAGGTGAGGCGGTGCATGCCATCGTCACCATGGGCGGCGAATTGTCCAACAACAAAGGCATTAACAAGAAGGGTGGTGGCCTGACAGCGCCTGCCCTGACCGCCAAGGACATGGAAGACATCAAGACCGCCATGAGTTTCAAGGCCGATTACGTGGCCGTGAGTTTTCCGCAAAGCGCAACCGACATGGAAATGGCCCGTCAGCTATGCAATGTTGCCGCAGCCGAGTTTCACCACAAGCCGCATTTGATTGCCAAGATAGAACGCGCAGAAGCCATTCCACGGCTCGAAGAAATTCTGCGCGCCAGCGACGGCATCATGGTGGCCCGTGGCGACCTGGCCATTGAAGTGGGCAACGCAGCGGTTCCTGCCCTGCAAAAGCGCATGATCAAAATGGCCCGAGAAATGGATAAGACGGTCATCACCGCCACCCACATGATGGAGTCCATGATCAATAACCCGGTACCTACCCGTGCCGAGGTGAGTGACGTGGCCAATGCCGTGCTGGACGGCACGGACGCGGTCATGACCTCGGCAGAGACTGCAGCCGGAAAATTCCCGCTGGAAACGGTGCTGGAGATGGCCAGTATCTGCGTCGCTGCTGAAGCCGCTGAAGCCGTGGAGCTGGATGCTGATTTCACCGGCAAGACTTTCGAGCGGATTGACCAGTCCATTGCCATGGGTGCATTGTTTACCGCCCACCATCTGGGTGCCAAGGCCATTGTGGCCATGACCGAAAGCGGTTCGACGGCACTGTGGATGAGCCGCCACCGCATCAATGTTCCCATTTATGCGCTGACTTCCCGTATTGCGACCCAGCGCAAGATGACCCTGTACCGAAACGTCACACCGCTGCTGATGGACAACATTGATGACCGCGACACGGCCCTGGAGCAGGCCGAGAAACGCCTGAAAGAGCGCGGCATTGTGCAAAGCGGTGACATTTATGCCATTACGTGTGGCGAGCCCATGGGCGCGCCGGGTGGTACCAACATGCTCAAAATCTGCAAAGTGAGCTGAGGCATAACGCTGCGGCCGGTGCAGCCCGCTTGTTGGCCCGAGCGCATGGCCGCTAGAATCAAATTTTTGTTTTATGCCTGACCGGCACAACTTTTTTGGGAAATAAGATGGCTCTAGTCTCTATGCGCGAATTGTTGGATCATGCGGCTGCCAACAGTTACGGAATCCCCGCCTTTAACGTCAACAACCTGGAGCAGGTGCAGGCCGTCATGATGGCTGCAGACGAGGTGGGTGCCCCGGTGATTTTGCAAGCCAGTGCCGGTGCCCGCAAGTACGCCGGTGAGCACTTCATCAAGCACCTGATTGCCGCGGCCATTGAGGCCTATCCCCACATTCCTCTGGTCATGCACCAGGACCATGGGCAAAGCCCGGATGTATGTCAGGGTGCCATCAACCTGGGATTTAGTTCGGTGATGATGGACGGCAGCCTGGAAGCTGACGGCAAGACCATTGCCAGTTATGACTACAACGTGGACGTCACCCGCAAGGTGGTGGACATGGCGCACAAACTCGGTGTTACCGTTGAAGGTGAACTGGGTTGCCTGGGCTCGCTTGAGACCATGAAGGGCGACAAGGAAGACGGGCATGGCACGGACGCCACCATGACGAAGGAGCAATTGCTGACCGACCCCGAGCAGGCGGCCGACTTCGTCAAGAAAACCCAACTGGACGCGCTGGCCATTGCCATTGGCACCAGCCACGGCGCCTACAAGTTCACCCGCAAGCCCACGGGCGACATTCTGGCGATTGACCGCATCATGGCCATCAACAAGCGCATCCCCAACACCCATCTGGTGATGCATGGCTCGAGCAGCGTGCCTCAAGACCTACTGGCCATCATCCGTGAGTACGGCGGCAACATGAAAGAAACCTATGGTGTGCCGGTGGAAGAAATCCAGAAAGCCATCCAGTTTGGTGTGCGCAAAATCAACATTGACACCGACATTCGTTTGGCCATGACAGCTGCGGTGCGCAAGTTCATGGCGCAGAACCCCGATAAATTTGACATGCGCGACTGGCTCAAGCCCGCGCGCGAAGCTGCCAAGCAGATCTGCAAGCAGCGTTATATCGAGTTTGGCTGCGAAGGTCAGGGCGGCAAGATCAAAGGCCGCACGCTGCAGGTGGTGGCAGCGCAATATGCCAAAGGTGAGTTGGCGCAGCTGGTTCAGTAAACAGTTAGTGAACACTTACGCTGCCGGTGTTGGCATTGTGGCCCGTCATGTGCTTGTCGATGAGTTGCTGATCGACAGCAAAGGAGAGTTTTTATGATGGTTGTCAAATGGGTGTTGATTGTTGTGCTGGTGTTGGTGGCACTCGCCCTCGCAGCGGGGCAAGCCGGCTTGCTTCAAGGCAAAGTGCCCAAGGATCTGGGTGTGAACGGCGGCAAGCTCAAAGGCCTGTCAGCTACGCCAAACAGCGTTAGCAGCCAGGCCCATCTTTACCCCGACCATCCGCAAAGAAACTATGCCGACGTTGCACCTCTTGCCCTGAGGGGCGAAGGCCCGGCAACCATTGCACGCCTCAAGACCCTGGTTGAGGCCATGCGTGGCGCCAAGCTGGTCAAGAGTGAGCCTGACTATCTGTATGCGCAATTCACCACGCCCCTCATGAAATATGTGGATGACGTGGAGTTCTGGTTTGATCCGGTGGCCAACGTGATTCAAGTCCGCTCGGCCTCGCGGCTGGGTCAGCGCGACCTGGGTTTGAACCGCAAGCGGGTTGAGGCTGTTCGTGCGGCCTTGGCAGCGGCACCCTGAGGTGCCAGCTGCAGCTGACGTTAACGCCCTTGCCTGAGCAACGGGGTCAGAACCGGAAGTGCACTAGACCAGTTCGTCAACGTTATTGCCTAGCTTGGACGGGTCTGTTGTGGTGCTATCCGTAGTCGAAACGGTCGGGTGCTTAAGGGCATAGATAGCTGCTTCCTGACTGGAAACGACGCCATCCTGATTGATATCAGCAGCGGCATAGTTTGACGACGAACTATTCACGCTGCCAGATTTAGCACCAGAACCACCGGGCCCTCCGGGTCCCCCAGGTCCTCCAGGCCCATCGGGTCCTGCGCCCCGTTTTCCCGGTCCACCAGGTCCACCCGGTCCTCCCGGAGGTGGTTTTAAGTCCCCGCTTTTGATGGCGGCTTCAATATCCGACTTGCCAATAGTGCCCGTTTTTTTGGTGTCAATCGAGTCGTATATCTTGGTGGCTTCGCTGCTGGAGACGCCTTTGGCGGTCAATCCAGAAATGAATTGATCCTTCGTTACTTTGCCCGTGTTGTTCGGATCGAGGTCGCTCATGATCCGGGACGCCATTCGGGATGCCATCTTTGATGGGTCAAACCCTCCGCTGCCGCCGCTTGCAACGGGACTGATAGCCATCGACATACTGATTTCCTCGTGTTTTTTGGAGCCCCAGTTCAATGGACTCCTGTTAGTACTTACTCTACTAACGGCATGGTTTACCCTTAACTTGAGGAACTCAGATGTCAATACAGTTGCTAAGGCCAGTTTTGGAGTAACGAGGCGGTTACTCGTTGGCGCCTTGCGGGTGCAGCCGTGGGCTACTTTCAGGCGTGCACCTTATGGCCGCTCTTTCACTTCAATTTGTAGTGATGCATACCAAGATGCCAGATCTGCAATATCAGCATCGCTTAAAGGTTTGGCAATGACGGCCATCACCTCATTGGCGCGCTTGCCGCTTCGGTAGGCCTTGAGTTGTTCAATAAGATAGATCTCGGGTTGACCTGCAAGGTGGGGGGCGTTGGGCAGGGTAGACAGCCCCAGTTGACCGTGGCAGATTGCGCAGGCCTTGGCCTTATCCCGTCCCGATTGAGCCTGAGCTGGCGTCAAGCCAACCACCAGGCCCAGCACTGCGGCCGCAAAAAATCTCATGTGCATGGGTTGCATCACGACGTCCATCTCCTCTTTGAATTGAATCGGGTCGGAAAAACCCGGCCCGTTGGCAAGAAACCAGGGTGCCAATGCGGCACCCTGGGTTTTCTCATGGAGCAGACACTATCAAGCGCAAGCTCAAGGTGCCTTATAGGTCACGCGGTAGATCGCACCGGCATAGTCATCGCTGATCAGCAGCGAGCCGTCTTTCATTACCGCCACATCCACGGGGCGACCACGGTAGATACCGGTTTCGGGGTCGAGGAAACCATCAGCAAACACCTCGCTCTTATCGGCATTGCCATCAGCCTTCATCGAAACGAAGTTGATCAACGCACCACTGGCCTTGGTCCGGTTCCACGAACCATGCGAAGCGACGAAGGCGCCGCCTTGGTATTTGGCCGGGAACATCTTGCCCGTGTAAAAGGTCATGCCAAGCTGTGCCTGGTGCGCAGGGAATTCGATCTGCGGCTTGGTCCACGCGGCTGGAGGCTTCATGTCTTTCAGGTCGGGCGCGGCGGCTGTTCCGGCAATGACCGTGTTATTGCCGTGGATGAACGGGTAGCCGAAGTGTTCACCCACCCTCGAGACCTTGTTCAACTCCCCTGGTGGTATGTCGTCACCCATGCCATCGGTCTGGTTGTCGGTAAACCATACCGACTTGTCCTTGGGATTGATGTCCATGCCCACCGAGTTGCGCACGCCGCGAGCCACGACCTCACGCTTGGAGCCATCGAAAGCGTTCAACTTGATCATGCCGCCAATTCCCAGCTGCTCGTACAGGGCAACCTTTTCCTTGGGCTGTACGTTGTACGGTTGTCCCAGGGTGATGTGCAGCATGCCGTCGTCAGCAACGCGGCAGGTGCGCGCGCCGTGGTTGTAGCTCTCCTCTTCGGTCGGGATCAGCTTGCCTTGGGGCACCACTTCTATGACGGCCACGTCCGGTCCCTCATAGAAGAACTCGGCTGCCGGGAAGTTAAGCACGCGGTTGTGCTCAGCCACGATCAGGAAGCCGTCCTTGGTCCAGCACACACCATTCGGGTTGGTGAACTTCAGGCTGGGCGCGAAAGACTTGACTTCATCGGCAACGCCGTCACTGTTGCGGTCAGTCACGGCCCACACCGTGGTTTTGCGCGTGCCCACAAAAATCATGTTGGTGCTCGGGGCCACTGCCATATGGCGTGCATCCGGAACCACGGCGAACAGATCGATGCTAAAGCCCTCGGGCAGCTTCACCCGCTTGAGGTTGGCGCGGATCGCATCGGCATTCCTGCCGGTTTGCGGAACTACTGGAATATTAAGGTCAGTGGTTGCGACCTTCATTTGTTTCAACTTTTCGATGTTGGCCGATTGGGCATGCACGGTGCCCGCAACAAGAAGCGCCACTGCCGTTGTCAGCGTGCTCAAAACCATCTTCGGATATTTTTTCAATTTAGTCTCCTCTATGTCGGTTGATAAAACACAAACCCGCCCAAGGCTCCACCCGATTAAAAAAACCGATGTGCTTGGGTTATTGTTTAAATGAAGTACATGCCTTGTACGCCCTCTGGGCTTAACTCTCAACTAAACAAAAACAGTCTATAACCGGCTGTTAAGCTTCGAGCTCCGTACAAACCCTAGCCGCGGTATCTGGTGACCGGGTTGATATCCGTGCGACGCGCACCGCAAAACAACACGTTAGGCCACAGAAAGAAACCGCATGTTCAATTTCCGCGATGCAACGCCAGCAGACGCCGGGCGGCTGCTGGATATCTACTCCCCGTATGTCAGCGATTCAGCGACATCCTTTGAAACCGCCGTCCCTACGTTGGAAGAGTTCGCAAGTCGAATCACGAAGTACGCCTCTGAGTGGTGCTGGCTTGTCGCTGAGATGAATGGCGAGATTGCCGGCTATGCTTACGGCGGACAACATCGTGAGCGGGCCGCCTATCGCTGGTCAGTCGAGACGTCTGCCTACGTTCATTCAAGCTTTCAAGGTCGCGGGCTTGCCAAGGCTTTGTACTTTGAGCTTTTCTCTCGCCTTGCAGAGCGCGGCTACTGCAATGCACTCGCTGTGATCGTGCTTCCAAACCCGGCAAGCATTCGCCTTCATGAGTCCGTCGGCTTCGAACCAATCGGCGTCTTCAAGCGCGCCGGATGGAAGTTTGGTCAATGGCACGACGTTGCGTGGTATCAACGAGCCATTCGAAACGAACCACCCTGCGCGGAGCCTGACAGCGCTGTCGCCTAAGCCCTGGCTCAAGCAGAGCACCAAAGGCAAGCTACCTGGGCTAGGCGTCCTGCTGCTGGCCACCCGCTTTGCTCGAAAGTCATGGTCTCATGTTGACTGACGGCCTCGGGGAATTTTTATTACCGCATACAGCCTATTACAGCAGTCACTTTAGGCCTGAAGCGGTAGTCCGTGATTAACTGCTTGGTGGCTGTGAATTTGTTGAAATCGCGAGAAGCGGAGTAGGTAACCTGATTTCAGCAGCAGGACAAAGCGGTGATAGACCGTGTTGTTCCGCCTGCTTTAAGCAGACGCTGAGAATCAAATGTCGAACTGATTACGGGTTACGTTTAGCGTCGGGTATCGTTATACGCACGATTAAGTTCTTGTACACCTGCATCGATCAAGTTGCCATGAATTGCAGAGTAACCCAAGCGAAAGTACGAGTGACTTTTAGTCGAAGATTTATTGAAGAAAACATCCCCCGGTTCAATCAGTACACCACGAGTCGCGCAGTTATCGGCCAAAGACTGAGCGTTGAATCCATCGGGCCCCTTAATCCAAGCTCCAGACCCTCCCAATGAAGGTGCGACTTCAAACTCCGGTAAGTACTTTGAAAATGCGTTGGTCAAGATTTCGCGCCGCTCACGGTATGTGACGTTTAACTTACGGATAAACGCATCATGATGACCTTGTGCAATAAAAAGACTTGCCGTATGGGAGTTGTTGGTAGCCTCGTGCCGCATGATCAATCGCCTTAAAGCTCTTAGCTCACGAATCAACTCAGCGGATGCCACGATATAGCCAATTCGGAGGCCGTGTACCAGTGTCTTGGATAAACTTCCCAAGTAAATAACCCTGCCATCATTGTCTAGGCTTTTCAGTGCTGGCAGGGGGCGACCTGAAAAGTTCAATTCACTTTCGTGGTCGTCTTCCAGTAGCACTATGTCGCGTTTTTTAGCCAGCTCCAGAATCTCCTGCCTCCGAATTAATGGCATGGTTACCGTTGTCGGGCACTGGTGACTCGGCGTAACAAACACATAAGCGCACTGGCCCATGTAACGTGAGGCGATCAGCCCTTCTGAATCAATTGGCAGAGCTTTTACCTGATCACTGCGCAGTAAAAAGTTATTGCGTGCGTCAGGGTAGCCGGGGTCTTCAATGCCAACAACGGTTTTTCTGTCCATCAGTACGTTGGCCAAAAGGTAGCATGCCATTTGCGAGCCTGCGGTAATCAGGATTTCATCTCGTCTAGCCATGATGCCGCGTGCAGGAAGAAGACGATGCTGAATTTGATCGACTAACGCTTCAGAATCGCGGTCAATATGGTTTTGCGCCCATTTTTTGACGGCAGGTACAAACAGGGCCTGATGCGAGCAAGAGCGCCAATCTTTGAGCGGAACCAGGCTGGCATCGAACTGGCCGTACACAAAGGGGTAGGCGTAGTCTTGCCAATTCGCGGGTTTGATAATGTTGCGCTGATTCCCCAGACGTGACACAAGCCGGTTATCCCATTTCAGGCCAGATTGCACTACAGCCGGAGGGGTTGAATGATTGGCCTGTCCCAGCAGAATATCGGCATTAACAACCAAACCACTGCGCGAAGAAGAGATCAAAAAACCTTTATCAACCAGCACCTGTAAAGCCAGCGATACGGTATTACGCGATAGACCAAGCGCGGCAGCCAACGCGCGGCTTGGCGGCACCTTGGCACCAGGTGGCACCAACCCCATCAGGATGGAATGCACCATCATTTCTCTAACTCGACCTTGTAATGTTGAACTGCTGGTCGAGAACTTGGGAAACAACTTGATCCAAATATCCGTGATTTCCTGCTTTTGCCTCATAAACGCAATCCTGTTAGAACTAAAGATTGGCTGCACCGTATTGGTGTTTTGCACCAAGCAAGGGTATTCCCTGAACTTTTTGGGCACTTGACTGGTGCGTACTTTGGAAGCACGTTAAGAAACCCAACAGTTTTCATTTTGGCACCAAATAAAAATCAATCTGGCACTATTTTAAAAAATTGGCTTTACCTATTATTCCGTCAGTTCACGTGCAATTTTGCAAGTGAGCCCATTTCGAATTGTCAATACTTGTTCAACTTTTTACTGAATGGACATCATGAAACACCTGCTAAAAACATTAATCGTCGGGTCGGCCTTCGCACTCACCCTTGTTTCACAGGCTGTGGCGCAAACCAAAGTGGTGATCGGCCATTTTGGTGATCCTCTTCCCTACAAGGCGCTCATTGCTGATGGAAGCCTTGAAAAAGCTACCGGCTGGAAGATTGATTGGCGGCAGTTTGCTTCTGGCGCTGAGGTCAACGCGGCCATGGCCTCTGGCGGTATCCAGATTTCTGAAATTGGGTCTTCCCCCCTGTCAGCCGGCTTGAGCTCCGGATTGCCCTATCAGATGGTCTCCGCTGGCAAGGTCATCGATAGCTCCGAGGCATTGGTGACTCGAAATGGCGCTGGCATAGACAAGCCGGCCGATTTGAAAGGCAAGCGCATTGCGGTGCCGATCGGCTCAACAGCCCACTACTCGCTTATGGGCGCATTGAAGATGAACGGCATGACTGAAAAAGACGTCACCTTGCTCGGCATGTCGCCAGCTGAAATCTCCGCTGCTTGGGCACAAAACGCCATAGATGCTGCTTTTGTTTGGGTTCCAGTTCAAACGAAGTTGCGTGAAAACGGCAAGGTGATGTATACCGCGGGCGAAGTTGCGAGAGCAGCGGGTTTTCATACATTCAACGCATGGGTTGCGAATAACAAATTTGCAGCTGAAAACCGCGACGGCTTGGTCAAGTTCTTAAGGGCCATGTTTGAAATCAATGCGGATTACCACAAGAACAAGGCCGCATGGAACGCAGATTCGCCAAAAGTCAAAGCCGTCGCTGCGAGTGTTGGTGTATCAGCTGCCGCGGTTGTGCCGATGCTCGACGGCACGATATACCCGGACGCCGATCTGGCCATGTCTGCCAACTGGATGGGCGGCGGGGCAGCTAAAACCATCAAGTCCACCGCAGAGTTCCTCAAGAGCGCAGGTCGAATCAACAAAACTGCAGATGACTACGGCCAGTTTGTCAATGCCGAATTCGCCAAAGCGGCTGCAGGAAAGTAAGTCTACGGCAGTGTCGTAAGTGCTGACCTGCGTGCATCAGGTCAGCACTTCACATGCCCACCTCAAGGCCTTCAATGACTGCTCTTGCCATTCAGAATGTGTCGGTTTTCTATCCGGTAGCCGGCAAGCCACCTGTGCATGCGCTACAGAATATCAACCTTGAGATTCATGAGAAGGATTTCGTGGTGGCGCTCGGCGCATCTGGTTGCGGCAAGTCAACCTTGCTCAACCTGATCGCAGGGTTCATGGCGCCCAGCGAGGGCGAGATCTCACTCAACGGACGGGTGGTCTCTGGTCCCGGCGCCGATCGCTCCGTGGTGTTCCAGAAGCATGCACTGCTACCCTGGCTCAATGTGCTGGACAACGTGGCCTTTGGCTTGAAAATTCAGGGCCACGACAAGGACAAGAGAGAAAGAATTGCTCGGGAATTCATCAAGTTGCTGGGGCTTGAGCAGTTTGAGCAATCAGCCACCTATGAATTGTCGGGGGGCATGCAACAACGCGTTGGTATTGCACGTGCCTTGACCAGCGACCCGTCAATTTTGCTCATGGACGAACCCCTGGGCGCATTGGATGCGCTGACGCGTGAACGAGCGCAGGAGTTGATTTTGAAGGTCTGGCGGGACACCGGCAAGATGGTGTTCTTCATCACCCACAGTGTTGAAGAAGCCTTGTTCATGGGCACCAAGCTGGTCGTCATGTCACCTCGGCCTGGCCGGATTTCCCATGTGTTTGACTTGCCCTTCAGCCGCCAGTACTTTGAGTCGGGCAATGCACGTGAGATCAAGGCGTCCGCCGAATTTATTGCCCTCAGGGAAAAGATTCTTAAGATCATCTTTGCTGACGAAGCAGGAGCCCACGATGACTGACTCCCGAGCACCCAATAGTTCCTCAACTGGCAAAGGCCTGTTAAGCGACCTGATGAAAGCCAAGCCTGCCAAACCTGGCGAAATCTATGGCGTTCCGGGTCAAGGGGAAAGCTTCAGAATCAGCGCGGTTGTGATCGTCCTCCTGATTTCCTTCTGGGCGTTCGTCACCTATGCGGGCTACATCAAGCCGCTTTTCTTGCCTTCTCCTATGGGCGTCATTGACGCATTGTTCGAAGTCATGAGGGATGGCTTTACTGGCGCCAGCTTTTGGGAACATATTTGGGTGAGCACGTTGCGCGTCTTTGGGGCATTCTTGCTTGCTTGCGTTATCGGCATTCCCCTTGGCATTGCAATGGGGATGAGCCCGGTTGCACGCGGCATCTTTGATCCCCCTATCGAGTTTTACCGTCCGATTCCGCCGCTGGCGTATCTGCCGCTGATGATCATCTGGTTTGGAATTGACGAGTTGTCTAAGGTTCTGCTGATCTTTTCGTCTGTGCTCGCGCCGATGGTTCTGGGTGCGCGGGCGGGTGTTAAGTCCGCGGCGATTGAACAGATTCACGCGGCCTATTCGTTTGGTGCCACTCGCTGGCAGGTGATTCGCATGGTTGTGTTGCCATCGGCCATGCCAGAAATATTTACGGCGATGCGTGTTGGCATAGGTTTTGGCTGGACCACCTTGGTGGCCGCAGAGATGGTCGCTGCGACCTCGGGCCTGGGCTACATGGTTTTGTCGGCATCAAGATTTCTCCAGACACCCGTTGTGATTATGGGCATTGTGGTAATCGCGGCGATTGCCTATGCGTTTGACCATCTTGTACGTTTTGTTGAACGCCGTGTTGTGCCCTGGAAAGGCCGTGGTTGATCCGATCCCAACATCTCTGAAAGTATGGCATGACGATTGAGTATTTGAAAAAGGCCACACCGCCACAAGAGGCGATTGACAATGCGACGTCTGAGACAGTCCAGCGGTTGCTCGCAGACATTCAGAAAAATGGCCGTGAAGCTGTAGAGAAGTATGCCCGCGACCTTGACGGGTGGCATGGAAGTATTGTGGTGAGCGAAGACGACTTTGCGAGTGCCACCAGGAGCTTGTCGCAAGGCATTAAGGACGACATTGCGTTTGCGCACGCACGCGTCAAGGATTTCGCTTTACGCCAGCGTGATTCATTGCATGAGTTTGAAGTCGAGCTGATCGACGGCCTGATTGCCGGGCAAAAACTGATTCCGGTCAACACGGCTGGCTGCTACGTGCCTGGCGGTCGTTATGCGCACGCTGCTTCGGCCATCATGAGCGTTTGTACCGCCAAGGTGGCAGGCGTTCCCAACATTGTTGCCACCTCACCGGGCCATAAAGAAGCCGGCGTCAACCCCGCTATTCTGCACACGATGAAGTTATGCGGCGCCGATATCGTGCTGGCACTTGGAGGCGTGCAAGGCATTGCTGCCATGGCCTATGGTTTGTATTCACCAAAACCAGCCGACGTCATTGTGGGTCCTGGTAACCGCTTTGTGGCGGAGGCCAAGCGCACCTTGTTTGGCCGTGTCGGCATAGATGTGGTTGCAGGTCCAACCGAGTCCGCCATCATTGCCGATGAAACTGCCGATGTGAATCTGGTTGCATCTGACCTCGCGGGACAAGCTGAGCATGGCCCGGATTCTCCTGTGTGGCTTTACACCACCTCTCGCGAGTTGGGGCTTAAGGTCATTGAGATCATGCCGTCTGTCATTGCTACCCTGCCCGAGCTGGCGCGAAATGCGGCGGCAGCTGCCTGGCGTGATTATGGTGAGGTGGTGCTGGTTGGTAGCCGCAAAGAAATGGCTGAAATCAGCGACCTGTATGCGCCCGAGCATTTGCAGGTGTTTGCTAAGGACCTCGATTGGTGGCTGGCCAACCTTACCAATTACGGCTCGCTCTTTTTAGGTGAGGAAACCACCGTGGCCTATGGCGACAAGTGCGCGGGGCCGAACCATATTTTGCCAACACGAGGCGCTGCACGTTACTCTGGCGGACTCAGTGTGGGTAAGTTCATCAAAACTGTGACATACCAACGCTTGACTCAAAGCGCCAGTCGTGCCGTTGGCCAGGTTGCCGCCAGAATTTCACGCCTTGAAGGCATGGAAGGGCACGCGAGGACCGGTGATATTCGATTGAAAAAATACTATCCGCAGGAAGCCTTTGACCTGGGTACTCTAGCGGGGCATCAACACTGATTGCGTCATGGTTGCAGCATTAAAAGCGACGACAGCTCACCCGCCTGGTCATGAGGACTTGTGGTTTGGCAAAGACCTGAGCACACCCGAGCCAATTCCTGAAGCTGCGATTGAGCGGGCGGTCGCGCTTATGCGCTCTGGCCGCTTGCACCGCTATGGTGAGCAAGGCGTCGGCTACCCTGAGCCTTCGCTGCTGGAGCAGGAATACGCCGCCTACGTCGGGAGCAAATACTGTGTGGCCGTCAGCTCATGTGGCGCAGCAATGTTCCTTGCACTCAAAGCATTGGGTGTGAAGCCGGGCGATAAAGTACTGACCAGCACCTTCACACTGTCGCCTGTGCCGGGTGCAATTGCTCACGCAGGCGCTGATGCGATTTTGATTGAAACCACCTCCGACTACATGACGGACATGGCCGATTTGGAGCGCAAGGCTGCGACAAGTGGTGCAAAGGTCTTCTTGCTTTCGCACATGCGCGGTCACATTGCTGACTTGGAAGCGGTGAAAGCCATTTGCGACAAGTACGGTATTGCCATCATTGAAGATTGCGCTCACACGATGGGTGCAAAGTGGGGCAGAAAATACACTGGTACCTGGGGCAAAGTAGGTTGCTACAGCGCGCAAACTTACAAGCACATCAATTCGGGAGAAGGCGGCTTGCTGGTGACAGATGACGATGATGTGGCAGCGCAGACCATATTGATGTCGGGTTGCTACATGATGTATGACCAGCACATTTTGAAGCCCTCAGCTGAAGTATTTGAGCGGTGGAAATATGTGACGCCCAATTTCAGTATGCGCATGTCCAATCTGGCAGCCAGCTTGTTGCGACCACAAATTGGCCAGCTCGCCAACCGTGGGTTGCGCTGGAACCATATCTATGCCACGCTTCAACGAGAGCTCACGAAGGCCGAATATGTATCCATTCCACCGCGCGATCCCAAAGAAGAGTTTGTTGCTAGCTCGATTCAATTCACATTGAATTTAAAGCCAAATCAAATTGAACTCTTTCTTCAAGAATGCAGTTTGCGTGGGCTCTACATCAAGTGGTTTGGCACGCCTACTCCGGTGGCGTTCACTAGCAATTATGAGCACTGGCATTACCTTGCCAGCAAACCGGATATTCCCCATTCCAAAGCGGTTTTAGATCAATTACTGGATTTGCGCACACCGTTGTCTCTCTCCGATGAAGACTGTGTCTTGATCGGAAAAATTGTCCTTGCTGCCAGCCTGCTCGCTGCTGCCATGAATTGATCACTGATTCCACTTCAATTTCAAACCACAAAAGAAAGCACTTATGAAACTCACCAACTTTCCTCGCGTACGTATAACCCATAGCCCAACTCCGCTTGAATTCATGCCCCGTATGACTGAAGCTCTGGGCGGCCCTAACCTTTACATCAAGCGTGACGACTGTACAGGTCTGGGCTCAGGTGGTAACAAAACGCGCAAGCTCGAGTTTCTGATGGCCGATGCGGTCAAGCAGGGTGCGGACACCATCATCACTCAGGGTGCAACTCAGTCTAATCACGCCCGCCAGACAGTGGCAATTGCGGCCAAGATGGGCATGAAGTGCGAGATATTGCTGGAAGACCGCACCGGCTTTAAAGATGAAAATTACAAACAATCTGGAAACGTGTTTCTTGATCACTTGTATGGTGCCAATGTGCAAGAAGTGCCTGGCGGTACCGATATGAATGCCGCAATGGCCAAACTAGCCGACGAACTTCGCACCAAGGGTCAAAAGCCATACGTCATCCCCGGTGGCGGCTCTAACCCGATCGGTGCGCTCGGTTATGTCGTTTGTGCAATGGAACTGGTAGATCAGTTCAATAATCAAGGCTTGAATGTGAGCTGCCTGGTACATGCCACCGGCAGTGCTGGCACACAGGCTGGTTTGGTCGCAGGGTTTGAAGGTACGCGCAGCCAAATTCCGGTACTGGGTATTGGCGTACGTGCGCCTAAAGACGCTCAAGAAACCAACGTTTACAACCTGGCCGTTAAAACTGCAGATCTGTTGGGTGTGCCCGGTAGTGTCCGCCGCGAAACCGTCAAAGCCAACTGTGACTACGTGGGTGGTGGCTACGGCATCCCCACACCTGGCATGGTTGAGGCCGTGACCATGATGGCGCGACTGGAAGGTATTTTGCTCGATCCGGTGTATTCCGGCAAAGGTATGGCCGGCCTGATTGACTTGTGCCGCAAGGGTTATTTCAAGAAAGGCGAAAACATCGTTTTTCTGCACACCGGCGGTTCGGTAGCGCTATACGGCTACATGGATGCATTTAACGGTTTGAAGTCGCTTTAAGACCTGACTTGATGACAACGCTTGCGCCGGGTGCGGCTCTGGGTTTTACAAAAACACTCGTACCCGGCTTGCTGGTAACAGCTCTGGTTGCTATGGCTGCAGCCTTTGTAGGCAACCACTACAAAGGCTCAATGCTTTTGTTTGCATTGCTGCTTGGCTTGGCTTTACATTTTGTCAGTGAAGACAAACGCTGTGCAGCCGGTATTCAGTTTGCGTCCAGCACGGTGTTGCGCCTCGGCGTTGCCTTGCTGGGCTTGCGGCTCACGATTGACCATGTCGTGACGCTGGGCTGGCAAACTGTGTTGGCTTTGATGATCTCCGTTGGATTGACGATTGCCCTTGGCTTGCTGCTGGCTCGTTTATTTAAGGTGGGCAGTAGTTTGGGTGTGCTCATAGGCGGAGCAACTGCAATCTGCGGCGCTTCGGCAGCACTGGCCATTTCAAGTGTTTTGCCCAAAACCTCCACCCTAGAGCGTGACACTACTTTAACGGTTGTCGGCGTGACAACCCTTTCCACCATGGCCATGGTAGTCTATCCGCTTATTACCCAGTGGATGGGCTTTGACGCGGTGATGGCAGGCAAGTTCATAGGATCAACCATTCACGATGTCGCGCAGGTTGTTGGCGCGGGCTACAGCCTGTCACCAGAGGCTGGGGACGCGGCAACTATTACCAAGTTGATGCGGGTGGCATTTTTAATGCCTGTTCTGGTCGTCATTTCCATGGTCGTTCGTGCTCGCATGGCTGTTTCGACGGAAAGAGACCCTGCCGTTAAAACCCCGTTGCTCCCCTGGTTTACAGTCGTATTTGTGCTGCTGATGTTGATCAACAGCACGGGCTGGGTGTCCAGTGCGATTCAGTCTGTTGCATCTAATGTGTCGCAGGCTTTTCTGGTGCTGGCGATTGCGGGCGTTGGGTTAAAAACGTCGTTGCAAGAAGTCATGCAGCTTGGTTGGCGACCTGTGGCTATGATTTTTTTGGTTACCCTGGGCCTGGCTTTTTTGTCAGGCGGTTATTTAGTGATTTTCCACTGAAGCAGCAACAAAACTGGGAGCAGCATGATCGGTGTTTTAGGCGGCATGGGGCCACTGGCTACGGTTGACTTTTTCAATAAGGTGCTGGAGGCCACACCTGCCAAAGGCGACGCGGATCATGTTCCGTTGTTGATTCAGTCTGACCCCCGCATTGCTCCGCGACCTGCGGCAATATTGGGCGATGGTCGCTCACCACTGCCCGAAATGCTGGCTGGACGGGATCGCCTGATTGCAGCAGGCGCTCAAGCTTTGGTTATGCCTTGCAATACTGCACACTTCTGGTACCCTGATTTACTCAAAGGATGCAGTGTTCCGTTCTTAAGTATTGTGGATGCGAGTGTCAAAGAGCTTGCGCTGCTTGCAGAAGCTGGCTCGAAAATTGGAATCATTGCTACGCGCGCGACTCTCACAGCTCAAATTTTTGACTTGGCCCTTGTTCGCTTGGGTTATACGGTCGTGCTGCCAAACGAAAGCCTGATGGACACGTTGGTTTTGCCAGGAATCGATATGGTCAAGGCCGGCGAACCCTTGCGTGGCGGGCAACTCATTGAACAAGCCGTACAGAAGCTTTTGAACAATGGTGCTCGTGCCGTGATTTTGGCTTGTACTGAGACACCATTGGCGCTGGACGCGATAAATTCTCAGCTGCGCAGTCAGTGCGTCGATACCACCGCAGCCTTAGCAAGATGCTGTGTAGCATGGTGGCAGTCAAAACAAGCAAATCAACTTTAAGCCATTGAAGCTAAACCGATTCGAATCATTAAGATCGAAATCTACTGCTTAAATAGCTGGAAATTGCTTATCAAGCTTAGCTGGCTTGCCACTTTCCGTACATTCCCGGCCGGCCGCTTTCGCGGACGCCCCTGATGTACGGATGCTTCGATTGAATGACCGCAACAAGCCCATTCAAGCAATCACTTTGGGCCAGGAGCAGTAACTTGCCAATGGCTGCTTCGGAGCAGTTCAACTTGGTTTTATGCGCTGTCACGAGTCCAGTAGTCATTGTCCGCATCAGGCTATATGCGGTAGTAGTTCTTTTTGATCTGCCTCCCCAAAAGCGGAGGTAGGCTTTGACATAGTCCCGTCGCGTAGCCCTCCGCCGTTGGAGGACTGTGATCCGCAGATCGGAAGCACCCGATACTGAAACTGCAACCATAGTATGCTTTAACACTTCCTAAATAGACTGTT
>JBILKC010000171.1:0-6275 GCA_044376885.1 Hylemonella sp.
CATGCGCGCCTTGATGGGACAGCGCTTCCAAGACATGGCGGTGGCCATCGTGTCCGCCAATGCCTTTGACAAGGGCCTGGACAACGACCTGAACATTCCGGTGGAAGACTTTGTGCTCAAGCCGGTGCGCCACAGCGAATTGCTGGACTGGCTGGAGCGCCGCCTGGCCCTGACCTGGGTGGACGAGCCGCTGGAGGTGGCTAATCACAGCGCGCCCGCTGTTGCCCCGGCCAGCCCGGGTTTTGCAGCCTATCCCGACCGGTTTGAGCTGCAAGCCCTGATGGAGGTGGTGAACCTGGGCTACTACCGCGGCATCATGAACAAGCTCGATGCCATGCAAGGCGCTCACCCGGCACATGAGCCTTTCATCTCGGCCCTGCGCACCCTGGCCCAACGCTTCAGTTTCGAGCAGATGGCGCAGGTCTTACGTGCGCAGCTCAACCCGCCTTGAACCCCATGCCACCCAGCCCTGCCGTATTTCAAACCCTGGACCGCGCCAACAGCGATGTGGTGCTCATCGTCGATGACGTGCCCGACAACCTGGCCGTGCTGCACGACGCCCTGGACGAGTCGGGCTACACCGTGTTGCTGGCCACCCATGGCGAAGCGGCCTTGGCCCGGGCAGCGCAGGCCTTGCCCGATGTGGTGCTGCTCGACGCCATGATGCCCGGTATGGACGGTTTTGAAGTGGCGCGTCGCCTCAAAGCCGCGCCCGCCACCGCGCACATTCCCATCATCTTCATGACGGGCTTGACCGAAACCGAATACCTGGTGGCTGCGCTGGAAGCGGGGGGGGTGGACTATGTCACCAAGCCGATCAAACCCAAGGAAGTGCTGGCCCGCATGCGGGTGCATCTGGCCGGTGCGCGTGAACGGCGGCAAACCCGCAACGCGCTGGACGCCTTTGGTTATGCCAGCATCACGCTCAGGCTGGGGGACGGCCGCCTGATGTGGCAAACCCCGCTGGCGCGTGACCTGCTGCAGCGTTACTACCCCCAAGTGTCCAACCAAGTGCCGAACCAAACGAATCATGCGCCCGAGCCGGTGCTGGCCTGGCTGCGCCGCCATGCGCAGGCGGACGCCACCACGGGCACTGAGCCGCCCCGCCTGAGCATAGAAAACGGTGCCAGACGTCTGACCTTCAGGCTGCACCAGCAAACCGGTGACAGCGAGGACGGCGGTGAGTGGCTCATCATCATGCAGGAAGTCTCGGACGAAAGCGTGATTGAAATCATCGCCCTGAGTTTCAAGCTCACCCCGCGCGAAGCGCAGGTGCTGTACTGGGTCATCAAGGGCAAGATCAACCGCGACATTGGCGACATTCTGGGTGCCAGTGCGGCCACGGTGAAGAAGCATCTGGAGCACGTCTACGCCAAACTCGGCGTCGAAACCCGCACGGCGGCTGCGGCCATGGCACTGACCCGCATTCGCCAGCTGCATCCGCAGTTTGAGGCTTGATCAAGTCGTTCAAGGTCATGCGTTGTCGTTTGGGTGGTGTGCGTTTTGCTGCAGTTCTGGTCGTCAGTCTGGCCTCAGGTCTGGCAGTACCGGTGCAGGCCGACGTCGGCCATTTGCCTGAAATCCAGGTCCTGGGGCCGCAAGATGCCCAGATTGGCTCGGCGGACAGCGCCAGTGAAGGTGCTGCTGTGCGTGATTCCTTTCAGAGCCGTCCCAAGCTCAGGCCGGGCGACATCATTGAAGCGGTGCCTGGCGTTGTTGCCACCCAGCATTCGGGCGATGGCAAAGCCAACCAGTACTTTCTGCGCGGTTTCAACCTTGACCACGGCACCGACTTTTCCATTCAGCTTGATGGCATGCCCGTGAATATGCCCAGCCATGGTCATGGCCAGGGCTATGCAGATTTGAACTTCCTCATTCCCGAGCTGGTCTCAGGGGTGCGCTACCGCAAGGGTCCGTACTCGGTCGATGCAGGCGACTTCGCTTTGGCCGGCAGTGCCAGCCTGGACTACTTCAGTGCCATCGTGCCTGCATTTGCCCAGGTCTCGTTCGGCCCCAACAACTACCGTCGCTCATTGCTGGCCGGTTCGCGCAGTCGTGACAACCAGACCTGGCTGGCTGCGCTGGAAGTGCAGGGTGATGACGGCCCTTGGGTACAGCCCCAGGGTATGCGCAAGGTCAATGCCGTGCTGCGCTACTCGCAAGGTAACAGCACCCAAGGTTGGCATATCACCGGCATGGCCTATGACAACCGGTGGAACGCCACCGATCAGATTCCTGAGCGGGCCCTGGCGTCTGGCGCGTTGTCGCGCTTTGCAAGCCTGGACCCCACCGATGGTGGTGATACCCGGCGTCTGAGCTTGTCCGGTCAGTGGTTCAACCAGGGCCCACGGGGCAAGACCCAGATCAGCGCCTATGCCATCGACTACCGCTTGAACCTGTGGTCCAACTTCACCTATTTTCTGGATAACCCGGTTCAGGGCGACCAGTTCGAGCAAGCCGACCAGCGCCGCATTTACGGAGCCCAGATCTCGCATAGCACCAGCCATTCGGTGGCTGGCTACGACGGTGTCTTGAGTCTGGGCAGCAGCTGGCGCGGTGACCGCATTGGCAGCATAGGCCTGTATGCCACGCAAGCACGGGAGCGATTGGCCACAGTGCGGGACGATTCGGTGGCCTTGGATTTGTTCTCTGCATACGGCCAGCAGCTGCTGATGCTCAGCCCGCGCTGGCGTGTCTACGCCGGGTTGCGCGGCGACATGCTGAATTACCGCGTTACCGGCCAGGAGCCGGTTTACGGGCCAGCCAATAGCGGCCAGGGTCGCGATGCCTTGCTCAGTCCCAAAGCGGGTGTGGCTTGGACGTTGACGCCAACTTACGAGCTTTATGCCAACGCCGGTGAGGGCTTTCACAGCAACGATGCGCGTGGTGCCACCCTGAGCACCGACCCCAAAACCGGTTTGCCCGCAGACCGGGTTGCGGCGATGGTCAAGGGCCGGGGTACTGAACTGGGTGTACGTTACATGCCTGGCCGCGGGCTGACGGCCACCTTGGCCGCCTGGCAACTCAGGCTGGACTCCGAACTGGTGTATGTGGGCGACGCAGGAGCCACCGAGCCAGGCCGCGCCAGCCTGCGCAACGGACTGGAGGCTTCGTTGCGCTGGTCGCCAGCACCGGCCTGGCGGTTTGAGCTTGATGCGGCAGTCTCCCGCGCCCGCTTTGAGGGAGAGCCTGCGGCGGGTGAAGGCAATGTCATTCCCAATGCCGCCGAGCAGGTGCTGGCCGCCGGCGTGACCTGGCTCAACGGGCCGTGGCGCAGCACGCTGCGTGTGCGCCACATGGGTGCCAGAGCGCTGGACAGTCTGGGTGCCGAGCGGGCATCACCCAACACCCTGCTCAACCTGGGTTTTCGGTATGCCGCGGGAAAAAGCCTGACGCTCGGGCTCGATGTCTTCAACCTGCTGGACACCACGGCCAATGACATCGAGTATCAATACGCATCCTGCACCGCAGGGGAAGTCTCAGCTGGCACCTGTGGTGGAGGCATCAATGGCCGGCATGTGCACCCCATGGTGCCGCGCACGCTGCGCCTGACTGCACGCCTGGGCTTCTGATGTTTCTGATACTTTTGGCCATTAGCCCTGATGGATATTTGATTAACAGCTATAAATTAAATAGCTAATAAAATTGCCCGATGTCAGACGCCACGCCTCCCGATCAAGACCGACAAGCCATGGCCGCCAGTCAAGTGAACCCGCCTGACCCGCATCACACCAAGGCCCAAACCCGCGACCCACTGCACGGCAAGACGCTTGAGGCCATTGTGACGGCCTTGGAGGCCCATTACGGTTGGGTCGGTCTGGCCCAACGCATACCAGTGCGTTGCTTCAGCTTTGAGCCCAGCGTCAAGTCCAGCCTCAAATTCTTGCGCAAAACTCCCTGGGCGCGAGACAAGGTCGAGGGCCTGTACCTGTTCATGTTGCGCGATATCCGGCGCAGCGCCACCGACTCAAATGCCGGCAAGCATGCAGCCTGAACCACTACCCGAGCTGAAACAGGTCACCCTGTCGCAAGCGCTGTGGTACTGGCTCAAACTCGGCTTTGTCAGCTTTGGTGGGCCAGCCGGGCAGATTGCCCTGATGCACCACGACCTGGTGGAGAACAAGCGCTGGATTTCCGAAAAGCGTTTTCTGCATGCCCTGAACTACTGCATGCTGCTGCCGGGTCCCGAGGCCCAGCAACTGGCCACCTATATCGGCTGGCTGATGCACCGCACCTGGGGTGGCATTGCTGCAGGTGTGCTGTTTGTGCTGCCGTCGCTGCTGTTGCTCATAGGCTTGTCCTGGGTGTACATCGCGTTCGGTGATGTGCCGTTTGTGGCGGGCTTGTTCTATGGCATCAAGCCGGCGGTCACCGCCATCGTGGTGCAGGCGGCACACCGCATCGGTTCACGGGCCTTGAAAAACAACTGGCTGTGGGGCATTGCCGGGGCGGCATTCCTGGCCATTTTTGCCTTCGATGTGCCGTTCCCCGTGATTTTGATCGTGGCCGCGCTCATGGGCTATGCCGGTAGCCGTTTTGCACCTGCCGTCTTTGAAATCGGGGGCGGGCATGGTGGGGCCCATCAGTCGTATGGAGCCGCGCTGATAGATGACAACACCCCTGCGCCTGCGCACGCCCGGTTTCGTCCGGCCCGCTTGGCCCGGATCCTTGCTGTGGGCGCGCTGCTGTGGGCACTGCCCATGGGTTTTCTTGCCTCTGTTTATGGCTGGAGCCACACGCTCACACAAATGGGCTGGTTTTTTACCAAAGCGGCCTTGCTCACGTTTGGTGGCGCTTATGCGGTGCTGCCCTATGTTTACCAGGGCGCTGTGAGCCACTTTGCCTGGCTGACACCTGCACAAATGATGGACGGTCTGGCGCTGGGCGAAACCACGCCGGGTCCGCTGATCATGGTCGTGGCATTTGTCGGTTTTGTGGGCGGCTATGTCAAGGCAGTGTTCGGGCCGGATTCCTTGTTTCTTGCGGGAGCCGTGGCCGCAACCCTGGTCACCTGGTTTACCTTTTTGCCGTCTTTCATTTTTATTCTGGCCGGTGGCCCCTTGGTAGAAAGTTCGCGCCACAAACTCCAATTGACTGCGCCACTGACCGCTATCACTGCAGCGGTGGTCGGGGTCATCTTCAACCTGGCGCTGTTCTTTGCCTATCACGTGCTCTGGCCCGAGGGCTTTACCGGTCATTTTGACGTTCTCTCCGCCCTGATTGCCTTGGGCGCTGGCGTGGCGCTGCTGTATTACAAACGCCAGGTGATTCATGTGATTGCGGCCTGCGCGCTGGTCGGACTTGGCCTCAAGCTGACAGGCGTGGTCTGACACGATCCGCACTGGCCTGAAACAGCCCAGACGGGCCCAAGCCACTTGCCCGGGTATACGCCACACGGCGTATAGGCAGTTGCAAGCACTCTGCTTAAAGTGGCTCATCGCTGACGAAGGGCTGATTTGAGCCTGTCCCAGCGAAAACGCTGCCAGTCTGGACAGCGGATCTCAACTTTCACTTGATCGGAGTAAGAACCCATGACTCAACGTCGTTTTACATTGAAGGCACTCACGGCTGCCGTTGCTTTGGCCGGCCTGTCAGTTCTGCCTGCCCACGCCCAATCCGGCGGCACCATCAAGGTAGGCGTGCTGCACAGCCTGTCTGGCACCATGGCCATTTCTGAGACCGTGTTGAAAGATACCGTGTTGATGGCTATTGATGAGATCAATGCCAAGGGCGGCGTGCTGGGCAAGAAGCTGGAGCCCGTGATTGTTGACCCGGCTTCCAACTGGCCTTTGTTCGCCGAGAAAACCAAGCAGCTGCTGGGTCAGGACAAGGTTGCTGTCATCTTCGGTTGCTGGACTTCGGTGTCGCGCAAGTCGGTACTGCCGGTCGTTGAAGAAATGAATGGCTTGCTGTTCTATCCGGTTCAGTACGAGGGCGAAGAGCTGTCCAAAAACGTGTTTTATACCGGCGCTGCACCTAACCAGCAGGCCATTCCTGCCGTGGACTACCTGATGAGCAAAGAAGGCGGAGCCGCCAAGCGCTGGGTGCTGCTGGGTACTGACTACGTCTACCCCCGCACCACCAACAAGATTCTGCGTGCCTACCTCAAGAGCAAGGGCGTGAAAGACTCAGACATCGACGAGAAATACACCCCCTTCGGTCACAGCGATTACCAGACCATCGTGGCAGACGTGAAGAAATTTGCGGCGGGTGGCAAAACAGCTGTGGTGTCCACCATCAACGGTGACTCCAACGTGCCCTTCTACAAAGAACTT
>JBILKC010000172.1:0-6230 GCA_044376885.1 Hylemonella sp.
AACTGAGCCAGCTCAACCAGCGCTACCAGGCCCGGTTTGGCTACCCCTTCATCACGGCGCTGCGGCTGCATGATTCTCTGGCTTCGGTCTTGAACAACCTTGAGACCCGCCTGTGCAACGATATACCTACCGAACTGACGGTATCCCTGAATGAGATTTGCGAGGTCATGCGTGGACGCCTCGCGTTGCTTGTGTCAGACACTGCAGCCGCGCAAATGCCCACGCCAGCAAGCCCCAATGTCCTCACCCCATGCGCTTAACCCACCTTAGGAAAAAACCATGAACATCAAACGCCTCAGTCTGCTTGCCACATTGGCCCTGGCCGTCCTGCCGTTTACCGCGGGCTCTGCATTGGCCCAGAACTGGCCGCAAAAACCCATCAAGATCGTGGTCACTTTTTCTCCGGGTGGCTCTTCGGACATCGTTGCCCGACTGCTGCAACCGGGACTGCAGGAGAAGCTGGGACAACCGGTGATCATTGACAACCGCCCCGGCGCAGGGGGCACCATCGGTGGCAATGAAGTCGCCAAAGCGCCTGCAGATGGCTACACCTTCTTGTTGTCCAACACCGCGCCCATCAGCATTTCACCTTTTATGCTGGCAACGCCCACCTATGACCCGGTGAAAAACTTCACCCATGTGGCGTATATCGGCTCCGTGCCCAATGTGTTTGTGGTCAACCCGTCCGTGCCTGCCAAAACCTTGCCTGAACTGGTGCGGTGGATCAAGGCGCAAACCACACCGGTCAACTATGGGTCGGGGGGAGTCGGCTCCATCGGTCATATTGTGGGCGAGCTGTTCAAGAAGGAATACGGCCTGAAGATGGAACATGTACCCTACAAGGGCTCAGCGCCCATGCACAACGACCTGCTCGGTGGCAGCCTGAACTTTGCCATTGACACCCTGACGCAGAACGTGCCGTTCATGAAAGAAAACAAGCTCATCGGCATCGCCGTTACCTCACGCAGCCGCATGGCGCTGGCACCCAACGTGCCCAGCGTGGTTGAAGCAGGTTTCCCCAAGCTGGTTGCCGACAACTTTCTCGGCCTGTCAGCACCTGCAGGTATTTCACCGGAAGTGATAGAAAAAATGAACAAGGCACTCAATGAAGTGATCGCCCGCCCGGATCTGATCAAGCGCCTGGAAGACATGGGCGTTGCATCACAAAGGATGAGTCAGCCTGAGTTCGCCAGTTTTGTGGCCAAACAGGTGACCGATTGGGGCCCTGCCGTCAAGGCCTCAGGCGCTACGCTGAACTGAGCCCACCATGTCTGGCGGCCTGTCGATTCATTGTGTGGATGTTGCCCAGGGCCGGGTGGCAAGCGGCTTGCATGTGGCCCTGTACCGCCTGAGCAACCCCGGGCAAACCAGCACTGAGCTGATTGCCCAAGGCCACATCGGCGGCAACGGCTTGCTGGATGATGCCGCGCTGATGAGCGAGGCCATCCGCGTGGGCGGTTACGAGGTGCTTTTTGATGTGGGCGCGTTTTACCGCAAACAAGGAACCGCACTGCCCTCACCTGGATTTCTGGAAGTGGTGCCCTACCGTTTTCATATCGCCGATGCCCAGCAACACTACCACCTGCCCTTCAAGTTCACACCCTGGGGGTTTTCGCTGTTCCGGGGCGGGGCTTAAGCCGGGTTAATACAGATCTGCAGTTCGTCAAGTGAATCAGCGGTGGCCTGCCCCTGATCGGCAAGAGCCCCGACACCCTCAACCAGCTGGTTCAAAGCCACAGAGACCATGGACAGATTGCTGGTGTAGGCCTTGGCTTGCGCCACCAGTGCCTCGTTCAGCGTCAGGTTGACGGGCCGCTTGCGGGTTTGCTCGATCAGTGCCGGCACTGAAAACTCCTGCTATGCGATTGATACGCATGACATGCGCATTACAGCTTTTGATTTCACTGTTAATTTTGTCGTAACATACAAACAATTCCTCAAAAGGAGCCGTTCATGTCCATCCACACCTTCTCTAGCCGCGATTTCACTCGCGACGTATCCAGCGCCAAACGCGCCGCCGCAGAGGGCCCCGTATTCATCACCGACCGGGGCCGCCCCGCCTTCGCCCTGCTGTCCATTGAGGACTACTACCGCATGGTCGGACAAGGCGAGCCTTCGTTGCTGGCGGTGATGGACGAAATTGCAGGCGGAGACGGCATCGAGTTTGATGCACCTCGCCTGGATATCACCACTCGCGCCACAGGGCTGGAATAGGCCAGCTGCATGTTCCTTCTGGACACCAACGTCATCTCGGAACTGCGCCAGGGTAAGCCCAACCCCTCTGCCGAGGTGCGTAATTGGGCGGCACAACACCGCGCCAGCAAGCTGTACCTGAGTGCGATCACCATTCTGGAACTGGAAAAAGGTGTTCTGCTGCTGGAGCGGCGAACCCCGCCGCAAGGCGCAGCGCTTCGCGTTTGGCTAAACGGTGTTCGTGCCGCCTTCGCGGGCCGCATCCTGCCATTTACCGACCAGGCCGCAAGCTTGTGCGCCGCCCTGCACGTGCCCGACCCACGGTCTGAGCGTGATGCCATGATTGCTGCCACCGCACTGGAGCATGGTTTTACCGTGGCCACGCGCAACACACAAGACTTTGTGAAAACTGGTGTTCGGTTGGTCAATCCTTGGGGGGAATAGTCCAGCATCGGCAGGCCCGCCTGCAAGGCCATCAACCCGGGCTACTCAGCAGCGCCTGCACATCTGCCAACAAAGGGGCCAGGTCAACCTCAACCGCGCTCCATACGATGGCAGGGTCGATCACGTCGTAACCGTGGATCAGCACATTGCGAAACGCGATGATCCGGCGGTAATCGGTGATGCGGGCGGCAGTTTCGGGGTCGTCCTTTTCCAGGCGACGTATGGCCTCGCCGATGATCTCGAAGTTGCGCTCAACGGCCTGGCGCAGCATGCGGTCTTGCTTGAACTGAGGCAGCGCCAACCCATCGGTGGCGGTTTTGACAAAGTCCGCCGCGCTGCGGATGTCTTCAAGCAGCTTGGGTGCGCGCGGATGCATAGACTGGTTGGCGCGATTGGTTCACAGCCGCAATGAAATACGGGTTGCTCAACGCGCTGGCCGACACCAAATCAATCTTGCGGTGAAACAGGCTCTCCAGCGCTTCTTGCAGCCCGAAGTAGCGGTGAAAGAGACTGCCCGCATCATTCGGGCTGAACTCGACTAAAAAATCGATGTCACTGCGATCCGCATCAAATGCGCCATCGGCAGCGGAGCCAAACACGTCCAAACTCTGCACGCCAAAGCGGTTGCACAGTGCGGCAACTTCGGGGCGGTGTTGTTCGATGAGGCTGATCATGGTTTTCTCTCGTTGGGATTATGCCGCCAACACTCGGTCGCCAAGCTGCCCGGCCGTAGTGGTGGTGAAGCCGATGGCGCGGGTCCAGAAATCCTATTGCGCATAGTGGCTCTCCAGCCGGGGGCGGATGGGGTCGCACTCGCCCACGTAAAGCATTTCGCCCGCAGCAATCGGGCGCGGCCCCAGCAGCAGGTACACCCCGGTTTGCGCCAGCTCGAGCCGGGCCTTGACCTGCGGCAGCAGCGCCTTCCCGCTAGGGATATCGACTCATCAATGCGCTCCTACAACGACGAACAGCGGATCATCTGACCATGTGCCAGCCGCAGAAGACTACAAGTCCAAAACTCCGATTAGCTCAGCAACAATAGAAACTGCTCCCGCAGACTCAGGGCCAAACACGAGTGGCTTGAACCTGGAATCTGTACTGTCTGGAGATAACTCCAATCGAGAATGACGCCACTCGCCATCCTCTGTCTGTTGCTTCTCGCTGGAATAAACTTTAACGGTGAAAGCGCCTCCAGATTCAGGGTCAGATATGAGGCGATGTTGTGCAACGACAACCTTTCCAGTACGGGTACCTTGGGGGTTGGCCCGAAACAAGCACCAACTTCCATTTGGAATCCGGCGATTCATGGATTCACCCACAATTTGCGCAACAAACATCCCCAGTTGAGGGCGATAGACATCCGGCAATTCGACCCATTGAATCGTATCCGCTTCAAACGCTTGAACATCGCTAAACATCCCAGCTGCAAACTTTAATTCAATTAGTGGGACGGCGTTAACAAACGGGCGGACATCGCCACGCTTGACCAACTGGAATGGAACTACATTGCTAGTTATATGCGCACTTTCTTCCAACGGCAACGCACTATCCACTTTCGCTACTGACGCGGTCACTGACGACTCGACGATGCGCGAACGAAAGTAAGCGGCCGTCTCTTTGTCAGTGCAATATATGTAACAACCTTTCATCCCACGGGTCATCAAGGTCCTGTAGGTATTCTTGATCAGCAGGTTCAGTTGATGCTTTCCAGTAACTGGCTGCTCTTTCAAAAGCCGTTTCCACCCAAAGATGGACTTATCTGACGACGCTCGGTTTTCTGGCTGACAAATGACCTCCCCATTTCGGACGACAAAATCATCACCCACAATGACTCCTACATAGTCAAGCTCCAGGCCCTGACAGGTGTGAATACAACCGATCTCTTCAACAGACTCAGGGGCAACGATCCAAAGGCTCCCGTCCTGGGCAAGGTTCCAGCGTTTCCGAAAATTGAACTCGGGTAGGACAACGTCAAACACATCTGGTGCTTTCTTGCTTGGCCACTTCCAACAATAGCCAGCAACAAGACGAGCTTTGTTGTTGACCTTGTTCCTTTCAACGATTCGGCTATGCAATTCATTGGGCGAATCAAAAACCTGGAAGTCAAATGCTCCCGTTTCTAAAAGTGGATTTGCCGTCTCTCTCACCCCTAGCGTGTGATCAAGCCATGCCAAAAAGCCATCCGAACCGTTGCACCGAAACTGTGATGCCAATTCGAAGGAAGCAACGTTGGCTCCTGCTACACCCGCCCATCGCTTAATTGCGTCTTTTGCACCGATATCTTTCAAGGTGACCCGCTGATCTTCATCGACAAAAAAGACAACGCATTTGGCCGCATCAATGATCTCTTTGATCTGGTTTTCACCCAAATTGCCGTACAAACCTGATTTTTCATTGAGTCGATGAGCTTCATCGACGATCAAAGTATCAAACGTGTTTGCAGTGGCTCCCACGAATCCGCCGGAACCAGAGAACAAATTTGATATCCGTGACTTCTTGAAGTGGCCACTAAGTTTGCTTTCATATACGGCTCGAGGGGCGGCATTCTTTGAAACATATCGACAGTTTTGTCCCGCCCGAATCAAGTCCGCGAGCAAGTTAATGGCCACCACGGACTTACCAGTACCAGGCCCTCCCTCTACGATCAACACACGTTTTGCGTTCACTGTTGCCTTTTGTGCCATGGACATGACGTTCTCATAAACAACTTTTTGATCATCAATCAGAATGAATTCGGGCTGCCCCATTAACATTCCAACGAGGCTGTCAGCCAGCATCTTGGAGGGGCGGATGCGCCCATTTTCTATTCGGTAGAGAAGATCAATGTTGTCGCCAAACTTGACATGCCTCTTGATAAAGTCGCGAAGCTTGGCTCTCTCGGCGTCGCCCTTTAGAAATACTGGTGCTCGTTCAATCCAAGGCGCATAGAAGTCATGACCAATCACGTCGTCATGCTTGTAATTGTGCAAATAGGCGCACGGCCGCAACTCAATTCCTACGTCGTGAACTGCCTCATTGAAATCCTCAAGTAGGGCGGCGTATGACCAAGCCTGATAAGAGGGGTGACTGACTTCTCTCTGAGCACCGCCGACAAAAGTTGAAACAATCCCATCTTTCTCAGTCCGCTGCGATTGCTCCCATTGCTTCAACTCAACAACAATGACTTTAGGAGATTGGTCTTCACCTAGCCCAGTTAGGATAAAGTCCACCCGCTTCCCAGTTTGAGGGATGTTGTACTCAATTGCGACCCCTGCCTCCGCAGGAATATCAACATCCGTCAACACCTTGGCCATGGACTCCAATGAGTTATGCCATGACCGCACTTCAGCGATACCGACGCTGCGCCCAAGTTTGCGCATAAAGGCATCCCTCACTAACTCCTCAATATCGGTCGTATGAACCTGATCGAGAAATCTGGATTTTGTTGCTTGGTAAACAATCATGAAGCGAGCACGAAACGCGTTTGGTGTTGACCCAGTCTCATCGCGGCCCTATTCATTTGTATGAATATTTTCTACTTGAACCACGCGAGCTTTCGACAGGGTACCGCTGTTCGTTCAACAGTATTTTTTCTCTCGACGCCTGCACCAGAT
>JBILKC010000014.1:0-19810 GCA_044376885.1 Hylemonella sp.
ACGTCGAGGCGCTGGTTCTGGCCGTCGATGTGGACCGCGAGCGTATTTCCCTGGGAATCAAGCAGCTGGACTCCGACCCGTTCACCACCTTTGTGTCTATCAACGACAAAGGTCAGATCGTCACCGGCAAGGTCAAGACCGTTGATCCCAAAGGCGCCGAGATTGACCTGGGCGAAGATGTGATCGGCTACCTGCGTGCTTCCGAAATCAGCCGCGACCGCGTCGAAGACGCCCGCAACGTGCTCAAAGAAGGTGATGAAGTCACCGCTGTTGTTGTCAATGTGGATCGCAAAACCCGCAATATCCAGCTGTCCATCAAGGCCAAGGATGCTGCCGATCAGCAGGAAGCAATGGCCAGCCTGAGCCAGCAGTCCGCCAAGGAAAATGCCGGCACCACAAGTCTGGGAGCCTTGCTACGCGCCAAGCTGGACAATAACTAAAGCGCTCTAAAGCCCCTGGCCAGTGACTGCACCACCTGTGTGTGGCGCAACATGGCCAGGGGTTTTGAAACAGACTTCTGACCGGCTTTAAGATAAGTACCCATGACACGCTCTGACCTCGTTGAAGAACTTGCTGCCCGTTTCAGCCAGTTGACAAACCGGGACGTTGAGTTAGCGGTGAAAGCCATTCTGGATGCCATGAATGACTCGCTGGTGCGGGGATATCGCATTGAAATCAGGGGGTTTGGCAGTTTTTCTGTCAATCGTCGCCCGCCACGTATTGGGCGCAACCCGAGAAGCGGTGAAAGTGTGGCCATACCTGAAAAGAAAGTGCCTCATTTCAAGACCGGAAAGGCACTGCGCGAAGCGGTTGATCAGAGAACAGCGGAGCTTGAGCTGCAATCCAAGGGCTGAGGCAACATGCAATGAGCAATATCCTGCGGCTGCTTAAGTGGACACTTAAGGCAGCCATTTTTTTTACGCTGTTTGCATTTGCGCTGAACAACCAGCATGACGCCACCGTGCATTTTTTCTTTGGTACCCAATGGAGCGCACCCCTGGTACTGGTGGTTCTGACTGCCTTTACTGCCGGGGTTGCCTTAGGCGCATTGGCGATGGTTCCGCGCTGGTGGAAGCACCGTCGTGTCGCTCGTCAATTACAAGCGCCGCTTGACCTTAACAACACAACGACGACTGGCCCCGTGACCCCGCACCATGGAATTTGACCTGAGTTGGATATTTCTGGGCCTGCCGCTGGCTTTTGGTCTGGGGTGGATGTCTTCGCGGCTAGACCTGCGACAACTGCGCATTGATAACCGCCAGACACCCAGGGCCTATTTCCGTGGCTTGAACTTTTTGCTCAATGAGCAGCAGGACCAGGCCATTGATGCCTTTATCGAGGCCGTTCAAAGCGATCCGGATACCTCCGAACTGCACTTTGCCCTGGGTAATCTTTTTCGCAGGCGGGGGGAGTATGAACGGGCGGTACGCGTGCATGAGCACCTGCTTTCACGCGGTGACCTCAGCCAGCCTGACCGCCAGCGGGCCCAACATGCACTGGCACTGGATTACCTCAAGGCCGGCCTGCTGGATAGGGCTGAAGAGGCGCTGGGCAAGCTCGAAGGTACGCCTTTTGAAGCACAGGCACGCCTTGCCATGTTGGCCAACTACGAACGCTCACGCGACTGGGTCCAGGCTGCGCAGATGGCCCGCAAATTGGATAACACCGAGGTTGGCAGCTTCAGCACCCGCCTGTCTCACTACCAGTGCGAACAAGGCTGTGCGCTTCAAGCCCAGGGCAAAACAGAAGAAGCTGCTGCAATTTTTCAGCAGGCGATTCTGACAGCGCCTGCAGCGCCTCGCCCTCGCATGCTGCTGGCAGAGTTGTATCTGGCCGGTGGCGATGCAGCACAAGCCTGCGACGTGCTGGAGGCCGCCAGGATTGCATGCCCGATTGCCATGCCCTTACTGGCCAGCCCCTTGGCCCAGAGCGCCCTGGCCGCTGGCCGTGGTGCCGGGGTTCTGGAAGTGCTCAAAGCCAGTTACGCGCAAAACACATCGCTGGACGTGCTCGATGCCATTGTGAAACTGGAAACTGCGGGAACACCCAGCCAATCTGCACGTGCCTGGTATGTGCACCATCTGGAAAAAGAGCCCTCACTGGTGGCTGCAGCGCAATGGATAGCGGGTGAAAAATTTGAGCATGAGCAATTTCACCCTCAGGTTCAACGTGCACTGGATCATGCTGTGAAACCACTGCAACGTTACCGGTGTGCCGCTTGTGGTTTTGAAGCCAAGCAACATTTCTGGCAATGTCCGGGTTGTCAGACTTGGGACAGTTATCCAGCTCGCAGAATTGAAGAGTTATGAACATCACAAAAGAACAGATTAACAAGGCACGCGTACTCGTCGTTGGCGATGCCATGATTGACCGCTACTGGTACGGTGCTGTTGACCGCATCAGCCCTGAAGCCCCGGTGCCGGTTGTGCGCATCACGCGCGAAGAGGAACGCGTGGGCGGAGCCGCCAACGTTGCCGCCAATGTGGCTGCCTTGGGCGCAAAGGCCTCGCTGCTGACGGTGGTGGGTGATGATGAAGCCAGCCATAAACTTGAGGCGCTGGTAGCCAAAACCGGCATTGCACCTTTCTTCGGTCGCGACTCACAATCCCAAACCACGGTTAAATTGCGCGTCATTGGACGCCAGCAGCAACTCATCCGGCTGGATTTTGAAAACGCCCCCAAGCGGGAGGTACTTGCCTCGCAAACTGCCACATTCCTGTCGCTGCTTCCAAACCATGATGCCGTTTTATTTTCTGACTACGGCAAGGGTGGGCTGGACCACGTGCATGACATGATTGAACACGCACGCGCTGCAGGCAAGGCTGTCTTGATCGACCCCAAAGGTGCTGACTACTCGCGCTACCGCAATGCCACCGTGATCACCCCCAACCGCGCCGAGTTGCAACATGTGATCGGCTCCTGGCGCGATGACAACGAACTTCGTGAGAAGGCCCAGGAGTTGCGTCAGCAACTGAGCCTGGACGCCATTTTGCTCACCCGCAGTGAAGAAGGCATGACCCTGTTTGATGTGCAGGGCGATTTGCATATCAACGCCCAGGCACGTGAGGTGTTTGATGTCACCGGAGCGGGCGATACGGTGATTGCCACCATGGCGGCTTTGCTCGCAGCGGGTTTGACACTGCGCCAGGCCATGCCCCTGGCCAACCGTGCCGGCGGCATTGTGGTGGGCAAATTTGGCACGGCCACCTTGAGCTACGACGAACTTGTTGGAGAACAGAAAGCATGACCCGCATCGTTGTAACCGGTGCTGCTGGCTTCATCGGCAGCAACATCATCAAGGGGCTTAACGCCCGGGGCATCCACGACATCATTGCTGTCGATGACATGACCCAGGGCGAGAAGTTCCGCAATATGGCGGACCTCAGAATTGCAGATTATGTAGACCGGGATGATTTCTATCACCTGTTTTCGCAGAGCCACTACGGGCAAGTAGAAGCTATTTTTCATGAAGGCGCCTGCAGCGACACCATGGAGCAGGACGGCAAGTACATGATGCGCAACAACTACAGCCTGTCCTGCGAATTGTTCTTTGCCTGCCAGCGCCGGGGCACCCGTTTGTTGTATGCCTCGTCGGCAGCCACCTATGGCGGATCTGACACTTTTCTCGAGGAGCCCCGGTTTGAGCAACCGCTCAACGTTTACGGGTATTCCAAACTGCTGTTTGACCAGCGTATGCGCCGTGAATGTGGCGCTCATTTCGAGCGCAATGACATCGGCAAGTTAAGCCAGGTTGTGGGCTTTCGGTATTTCAATGTCTACGGCCCGCGGGAACAGCATAAAGGACGCATGGCCAGCGTGGCATTTCACCAGTTCAATCAGTTCAAAGCCGAGGGGCGGGTCAGGTTGTTTGGCGAGTATGGCGGGTATGGACCGGGACAACAAATGCGGGATTTTGTGTTCATTGACGACGTGGTCGCTGTCAATTTGTGGTTCTTTGACCATCCAGGAAAATCAGGGATATTCAACCTCGGAACTGGCCGGGCGCAACCCTTTAATGACATTGCACTGACGGTTGTCAACGCGCTGCATGGCAAAGACAGGCATGGCCCGATGACTCTGGCAGAGATGGTGGAACTCAAGCTTGTAGAGTACATCGACTTTCCGGACGCGCTGCGTGGCAAGTACCAGTGCTACACCCAAGCCGACCTCAGCGCGCTTCGCGCTGCAGGCTGCGACCATGCCTTTGCAGATGTTGGTACAGGCGTTGCCGCTTACATCTCAAACCTGTCTGCGGCCTGATCAGCCTCATGCGCAAAGCACTACTTGCCGGCATCATTGCCCTGATGGCATTTCGTGCGCTGGCTGGCGTAGAAATCAACCAGGCCAGTGAGGCCGACCTGGATGGCATCAAGGGCTTAGGCCCGTCGCTGTCACGAAAAATTTTGGCAGAGCGTAAAAAAGGTGATTTCTCGGACTGGCATGAATTGCTCAAACGGGTCAGTGGCATCGGGGAGAAAAGCGCGCTCAGACTCTCAGAGGCCGGCCTGACTGTGGGTGGCTTGCCTTACACCACGAAGGTCCCGGACAAGCAGGCTTTGCCCTCAGCCCCAAGATGAGCACACAGACGCGGACGCAGCAGTCAAACTTCCGCACCCAGGCTCAGGCTCCAAAGCCCCCGCCCCCGGGGGTATGAATCTCAAATACATCACCGCTGTGCATGTCGACCTGAGCGATGTGACCCAAGGCCAGGGCACTGCCGTCTGCGCGCACCACCCGGTTGATACCCACAGCACCGGGCTGTCCTCCCGCCATGCCGAAAGCGCCGTTAACGCGTCCGTTTGACAAAATGCTGGCGGTCATCGGCTCGAGGAATTCCACGCGTCTGACACCACCGTTTCCGCCTTGCCACTTGCCCGCTCCGCCCGAGCCGTGACGGATCTCATAGCTCTGCAGTCGCACTGGAAAACGATATTCAAAGATTTCCGGATCGGTCAGTCGGGAGTTGGTCATATGCGTCTGAACCAAGGAGGTGCCGTTAAAGCCACCCACCAGCTTGCCGGTGCTGTCGCTCACCCCGCCCGCACCACTGCCGCCTGAAATGGTTTCGTAGTACTGGTAACGGTCGTTCCCGAAGGTAAAGTTGTTCATGGTGCACTGACTCGCAGCCATGACCCCCAAAGCACCCAGCAGCGCATTGGTGATGCATGTCGAGGTTTCCACATTGCCGGCCACCACCGAGGCCGGCGGGTTGGGGTTTAGCATGGAGCCGGGCGGAATGATGACCTCAATCGGTTTGAGGCATCCGGCATTGAGGGGGATGTCATCGTCCACCAGGGTGCGAAACACATACAGCACGGCAGCCATACATACCGCCGTGGGCGCGTTGAAGTTATTGCTTTGCTGCGGTGACGTACCGGTAAAGTCCACCACCGCACTGCGTTGTGCCGCATTGACACGGATGGCCACCTTGATCTTCGCGCCGTTGTCCAGTGGCAGGCTGAATGCCCCATCTTTGAGGCAGGTGATCACACGCCGTACCGACTCTTCGGCGTTGTCCTGGACATGGCCCATATAGGCCTGCACCACTTCCAGGCCAAACTGATCCACCATTTTGCGCAGTTCCTGCACGCCCTTTTCATTGGCGGCGATCTGCGCCTTCAGGTCAGCCATGTTCTGCTGGGGATTGCGCGAGGGGAACTCACCGCTTTGCAGTAAGGCCACCATCCCGGCTTCACACAGCACGCCGGCGTCAACCAGCTTGAAGTTGTTGATCTGCACACCTTCTTCCTCAATGCGGGTCGAAAACGGCGGCATGGAACCCGGTGTTGTGCCACCGATATCCGCATGGTGACCTCTGGAGCCCACGTAGAACGTGACACGAGCACCCGGGTGCTGCGGGTCGCTCAGCGTATCTGTTTCAAGGTAGACCGGTGTGATGACCGTGATGTCCGGCAAATGGGTGCCGCCATGGTAGGGGTCGTTCAGGACAAACACATCGCCCGGCTGCATCCGGCCGGCGTTCTCGCGAATCACGGTTTTGATGCTCTCACCCATGCTGCCCAGATGCACCGGCATGTGAGGTGCGTTGGCGATCAGATTGCCATGGGCATCAAACAGCGCACAGGAGAAGTCCAGCCTCTCCTTGATATTGACCGAGTAAGCGGTGTTTTGGAGTTGAAGGCCCATCTGCTCGGCAATATTCATGAAGAGGTTGTTGAACACCTCGAGCAACACCGGGTCTACCGTTGTACCTGCTGCAAATTTAATAGCGCGATCTTCAGTCCTGTCAAGGATAAGATGGTCTAACTCTGTTAATTTGGCCTGCCAGCCGGGCTCGACCACGGTGGTGGCGTTCTTCTCGGCAATGATGGCGGGCCCGGGTATGACGTCACCCGGCCGCAGATCCTCACGCACCACCAATGCAGCCTGATGCCAATGCCCCCCGGAGAACATCCTGACCGTTTCCCGGCGCGGCACCTCACGTGGTTCATATAGCGGTTGACGCGGCTCGGCAGGTGCATCGCCACCCACCACGGCTTCTACCGAAACGGCCTCAACCACCAAGCCCTTGCCCTGCATCAAAAAGGCAAAGCGCTGCTTGTAAGCCGCCTCAAAACCGCTCTTGATCGTGTGCAGACTGCCGAAGGGGACGACCAGGGCAGAGTCGCTGCCTTCATAGCGCACATGAATACGCTTGAACAAGGTGATGGCCGCCGCACTGAACTTCTGGCGTTGTAATTCATCCTGTGCATGGGCAGCAAGGGTGTTCAAGGTGTGTTCGACCACACCCAGCGCATCAGGTGAGAGATTGACTTCTACGGCCTGTTCACGGATCACGTTCTGATCTGCCAGCCCCATGCCATACGCCGAGAGCACGCCCGCCAGGGGATGCACAAACACCCGCTTCATGCCCAGGGCATCGGCCACCAGACAGGCGTGCTGCCCCCCTGCCCCGCCAAAACACTGCAGGGTGTAGCGCGTGACGTCATAGCCGCGCGCCACAGAGATTTTTTTAATCGCATTGGCCATTTGCTGCACGGCAATGTCGATAAACCCTTCGGCTACCGCCTCGGGCGAACGGCCGGTTTGCAGGGCCAGCACGTCAAACTGACGCTTGACCGCCTCCAGGCTCAGGGGTTCATTGGCTTGTGGCCCGAACACCTTGGGAAAGTAGTTGGGCTGCACCTTACCCACCATCACGTTGGCATCCGTGACTGCCAAGGAGCCACCGCGCCGGTAGCTGGCGGGTCCCGGGTTGGCCCCGGCACTTTGCGGTCCGACGCGAAAACGCTCACCGTCAAACTTCAGCAGCGAACCACCTCCGGCCGCCACGGTATGGATACTCATCATGGGTGCGCGCATGCGCACCCCGGCGACCTGGGTTTCAAATTCACGCTCGAACTCGCCAGCATAGTGAGACACATCCGTCGAGGTTCCGCCCATGTCAAACCCGATCACGCGAATGGGCTCCTTCACACCACTGACCGGATGCGCCGCTTGGGCCAGTTCAGCCGTGCGCGCCATGCCCACAATGCCGCCGGCCGGTCCGCTCAAAATCGCATCTTTGCCCTGGAAAGCATGCGCATCGGTCAGGCCACCGGAGGACTGCATGAAAAACAGACTTACGCCCGGCATTTCAGCCGCCACCTGCTCGACATAGCGCCGCAAAATCGGTGACAGATAAGCGTCAACCACGGTGGTGTCACCCCGGCTGACAAACTTCATCATCGGGCTGACCTCGTGCGAGGTGCTGATCTGCGTGAAACCGACCGATTGCGCAATACCTTTGGCTATTTTTTCGTAAGTGGTATGGCGATAGCCATGCATGAAAACGATGGCAACACTGCGTAGCCCTTTTGCATATTGTTCTTTCAGCTCCTTTTTCAGGAGCAATTCATCCAGGGGCTGGACCACGTCGCCATGCGCACCCATGCGTTCCTGCGCCTCGACCACAGCGCTGTACAGCAGCTCGGGCAACACAATATGGCGATCAAACAGGCGGGGCCGGTTTTGATAGGCAATGCGCAATGCATCCCGGAATCCGCGGGTGGTCACCAGCAGGGTGGGCTCGCCCTTGCGCTCGAGCAGGGCGTTGGTGGCCACCGTGGTGCCCATCTTCACGCAGTCCACCAGCTCGGGGGTCACCAGCTCACCGTTTTTCAGTCCAAGCAGGTGGCGGATACCAGCAATGGCTGCATCACGGTATTGCTCCGGGTTTTCCGACAACAATTTGTGCGTGAGCAAAGTGCCATCGGGCTTTTTGGCGACGATGTCGGTAAAGGTGCCGCCACGGTCTATCCAGAACTGCCAACGCTGGGGGGTTTTGGTCATAGCAATAGCTCCATGATGCGAAAAATGAGTGTCTTCAAACCCGGACCTTTCAGAAGCCGGCTCTTGGCTTTTTCATAAAGATGCCGCCGATCGCGCCGCCTGGTCATAAATGCCTGAGAGCAGGCGTAACAAACGTGCAAGCTCACCGATATCCCGGTTCAGACCGTCATCCGCATTGAGCGCATTGATCAGGCACGACTCGCGGATTTCGCGGTAACGGTTGACAAAATCCAGCCCGGCCTGCGTGCTGGCGTAGGTGACGTCTTTGCCGCTCTTGCTGGAAATCACGACGCCCAGGCCCTGCAGTTTTTTTAAGGAGTAGTTGATCAGATGCGTGTCTTCCACGTTCATGATGAAGCAGATGTCGGCCAGCCGCTTGTTGCGAGCCCGGTGTGTCACGTGATGGAGCACCAAAACATCCAGCGGCATCAGGTCTTTCAATCCAGCCGCACTCATACAGTGCACGATCCAGCGGTGAAAAGCGTTACCCGCAACGATCAGGCCGAATTCGAATTCGCTCATCTCGGCGCTTTTGGGCGACACCAGGTGAGCCGATGAGACGATAGGAGCCTGGTCAGAGGCCCTGTCGTCCACGATGGGGGCTGTGGAATCGTGCTTCTTCACCATGGCGCTCCTTCAAGCTGGCATTGTTGTTGCATGGAAGAAATTGTATTCAGATAATCTGTAATTTATCAACAAATTGTCGACGATTAGGGAAAACACTGATCAGAATCCGTGGAATCCGAATTACATTGAATGGTCTGAACCTCAACCTCAACCCACTGGAGTTTTTTATGAAACGTCGCCTGTTTGCTGCCAGCACTGCCGTCGCTGCGCTTGCCCTGACCTCCCTGAGTGCCTTCGCACAAACCAAATGGGACTTGGCAGCTGCCTATTCGCCAAGCAATTTCCATTCTGAGAACCTGGTTCAGTTCGCCAATGATGTGGACAAGGCCACCAGCGGCAAACTCAAGATCACCGTACATTCCAATGCCTCGCTCTTCAAAGCACCAGAAATCAAGCGTGCCGTGCAGGGCGGCCAGGCCCAGGCTGGAGAGATTTTGCTGGCGAACTTTCAGAATGAATGGCAAATCTACGGGGCTGATGGCTTGCCCTTCCTGGCTGATAGCTACGACGAGGCCATCAAGCTGTACCGCGCCCAGAAACCCATCATGGAGAAGAAACTGGCTGAGCAAGGTCTGATGTTGTTGTACTCGGTGGCCTGGCCACCCCAAGGCCTGTACTCCAAGAAGCCCATCACATCTGCAGCCGATCTCAAGGGCATCAAATGGCGCGCTTACAGCCCGGCCACAGCCCGCATCGCCGATTTGGTCGGAGCGCAGCCCGTCACCGTCCAGGCGGCGGAACTGTCACAGGCGCTTGCCACCGGCGTGGTCGAATCCACCATGACTTCGGGTGCCACCGGTGTGGATACCAAGATTTTTGAGCACTTGAAGTACTACTACGACATGCAGGCCTGGTTACCCAAAAACTCGGTGATCGTGAACAAGAAGGCGTTTGATGCGCTGGACAAGCCTACACAGGACGCCGTGCTTAAAGCCGGCGCAGAAGCTGAAGCGCGTGGACTGGTTGCCAGCAAACGCGTGAATACAGAGTCAATTGAGAAGCTCAAGGCCAATGGCGTTCAGGTATTGCCCCCCTCTGCCGCGCTCAAGGCGGATATGAAAAAGGTGGGTAGCACCATGCTCAATGAATGGCTGGAAAAAACCGGTGCTGAAGGTAAATCCCTGGTGGATGCCTTCAACCGCTAAGCTGCTTGTGAATGCTCTGAATGACTGATGCAAGCACCCAGAAGGCAGGCGCATTGCGACGCAGTCTGGATGGTCTGTATGCGCTGGGCGGCATGCTTGCCGCCCTGTGTGTACTGACCATTCTGGTACTGATGATAGGTGGCTCTGTGGGTCGCAGCTTGAACTGGCGGGTATCCTGGATCAATGACATTGTGTCCTGGCTGTGTGCTGCTGCTGCCTTTCTGGGCATGGCCTACAGCTTTCGCAACGGCGATTTTGTCCGCGTCACGCTGGTGCTTGAATCCGTCAAGCCGGCCGTACGTCGCTGGCTGGAGCTGCTGTCTTTGGGCATTGCGGCTACCGCCATCGGATACCTCGGTTATTGGGCCGCCCGCTTTACTTATGAAAGCTGGGAGTTCAACGACATCGCCGGCAATATGGTGGCCATTCCCATCTGGATTCCCCAGTTGAGTTTTGTTATTGGCTCAGCCATTCTGGTCATTGCGGTCCTGGACGAATGCGTCTGCGTTCTGCAAGGTGCCAAACCCAGCTATGTGGCCCGTGTAGAAGAGCGCCATGCGCGTGGTGATTTTTCCGAGGAACTTTAATGGGCCTGATCGAAATCGGAGCCTTGTTGCTCTTTCTCATGCTGCTGATGCTCAGCGGCGGTGTCTGGATTGCCATGACCCTGGCCATTGTGGGCTGGGTTGGACAGGCATTTTTCACCACCACCCAGCCTGGCAAAAACCTGTTCTCGGCCTTTTGGGAAACCACGGCCAGTTGGGAACTGGCAGCTCTGCCCCTGTTCATCTGGATGGGTGAAATTCTCTACCGCACCAAGCTGTCTGAGCAAATGTTTGATGGTTTGTCCCCCTGGCTGTCCAAGGTGCCGGGGCGACTGATGCACACCACGGTGCTGGGGTGCGGGATTTTCGGTTCTGTCTCAGGCTCATCGGCAGCAACCTGCGCCACCATTGCCAAAGTGGCCCTGCCCGAGTTGGAGCGACGAGGCTATGACAAAAGCCTAGCACTGGGATCGCTGGCTGCAGCCGGAGGCCTGGGCATCCTGATTCCACCGTCCATCACCATGGTGGTCTACGCAGTGGCAGCAGACGCCAGCGTGATCCGGCTTTTTTTAGCGGGCTTCCTGCCCGGTTTTCTGCTGATGGCTTTGTTCTCGGGCTACATCATCTGGTGGAGCTTGAGAAACCCGGACAAGGTGCCGCCACCCGAAGCACCAACCACCTTTGTCGAGAAACTGATCCGCTCCGGCAGTCTCATCCCCTGTGGTCTGCTGATTGTCTTCATTGTCTGGGTGCTGGTGGCCGGCATCGCGACCGCCACCGAATGCGCGGCCTGGGGTGTGGTGGGTTCGCTCGCCATCGCCGCGGCTGGGCGCAGTCTGACGCTGCAAAACTTTTGGCAGGGACTGGTGGGGGCTACACGCGTGAGTTGCATGATCATGTTCATTCTGGCGGGTGCCGCCTTTCTGACCAAGACCATGGCATTCACCGGCATCCCGCGTGAACTGGCCGAGATGGTTTCTGCAGCCAACCTGTCACCCTACGGACTCATTGCCGTGCTGGTGGTGGTTTACCTCATTCTCGGAGCTGCGCTGGACGGTATTTCCATGATTGTCCTGACCAGCGCGGTGGTGTTGCCCATGGTTCAGAAAGCCGGCTTTGACCTGGTCTGGTTCGGCATTTTCATCATCATGCTCATTGAGATCGCCGAGATCACGCCACCTGTGGGCTTTAACCTGTTTGTTCTGCAAAACATGACCGGTACCGACAGCAACCGTATTGCCCGCATGACCCTGCCCTTCTTCGCCTGCATGATTGTGGCCATAGTCTTGATTACCGTTTTTCCGGGAATTGTGACCAGTGTTCCCAACTGGTTCATGGGCTTGGAGCGGTAGGGCCCGTGCTTGCGATTGCCGCCATTTGTATCGGCGCTTGCGTGGGCGCTTTAGGCCGCTGGGGCTTGGGTTTGTGGCTGAACCCGGGCGCAGTGATTCCCTGGGGGACATTGGCCGCCAACCTGATCGGCGGCTACCTGATCGGCGTATGTGTTGCCGTTTTTGAAAGCCTGCCCCAGCTTGACCCGAACTGGCGGCTGCTGCTGGTAACCGGTTTTTTGGGGGCGCTGACCACCTTTTCCAGTTTTTCCTCAGAGGTGGTCACCATGCTGATGCAACAGCGCTACCTGTTGGCGGCTAGTACGGCTGGCCTGCACCTGGCTGGCTCCTTGCTTCTGACCTTACTGGGAATCAAAAGTACTCTATTTTTGATAGCAAACTACTGGCGTTGAGCAAGGGCTTGGAACATAAATCGTTGAAACCAATAAGCGTTTGACGCACAGATCTTTGTAATTTGTAGAATCAAGCTGTTCACAATAATTCATAACTTCAGCGTCTAAAGGGTTCCGCATGCCAAGCGTCAAAAATTGTCTGGATCGCAAACCGAAATCCATTGTTTCTGTCTCTCCCACCGACAAGGTGGTCAAGGCACTTGAGCTGATGCGCGACAGGCGTGTGCGCTCCATCATCGTGATGGAGGGCGAGAAGCTGGTCGGCATCGTGTCCCAAGGTGACTGTGCCATCAAGGTCTTGCTGCCCGGCGCTGACGCCAAACAAGTGGCCATTGAGACCATCATGACGCCCAACCCCATCACGGTAGAAATTGATGACAAGCTCGACGGCTGCATGGCGACCATGGTGCAACGCCATATCCGCCATTTACCGGTCGTCAAGGGAAACCAGGTCATCGGCGTCCTGTCCATCGGCGACATCGTGAAGGAAATTTTGAGTATCCAGGGCAACCAGATCCAGTTTCTGGAAACCTACATCAAGGGCCACGGAGCCAGCTAGTCTCCATCCTTAGCCTGGAAGTCTCGGATTTACACCGATGGATAAGGCGGTGGGTCTTGGGATTTCATTCATTGAACCACTGCCACTGACTTGACCTGCGCCCAGACTGGCATACCGCTGTGCAGCCCCAGTACGCTTGCGGACCGGGCCGTAATACGTGACAACAGCACAGTGGAGTCATTGCGAAGGCGAATCAGCACTTGTGAGGGGTGGACATCGGGCGCGATGGTTTCAATACGCATGTGAAGCACATTCTGGATGCTGGTTTGCTCGGGCTTGAGCGTGGCCAGGCTAACGTCCCGGGCCAATACGCGCAAACGCACCCGCTGACCAATGGGCAAGGCGTTGTCCCTGACCCACAGGCTGCCAAATTCAAAATCAACCCGGGCAAGATGCCAGGCGGTATCGCGTTGTTGCACGGACCCTATCAGCAGCGCCCCCACGTCCTCACCCAGCATCAGCGGCGTGTTCACATTGGCCAATACCTCGGCCACCGGCCCGGCAGCCACTACCCTGCCCTGATCCAGCACCACCAGGGTGTCGGCCAGGCGTGCCACTTCGTCAGCCGCATGCGTCACATAGAACATGGGAATGACCAGTTCATCGCGAAGTCGCTCCAACCAGGGCAGGATGTCCTGGCGGCGGGCGTGATCCAGGGAGGCCAGCGGTTCATCGAGCAACAGCAAACGCGGCTGAGTGGCCAGGGCACGGGCAATGGCCACACGCTGGCGCTCTCCACCCGACAGGGTATGACAGCGCCGCTTCATGAGTGCGCCAATGCCCAGCAGGTCGACCACGGCATTGAGAGCCATGCTGTTGTTCTGCGACCCATTGCGCTGCTGTCCAAAGCGCAAATTACCCTCCACATCGAGATGCTCAAACAGGCTGGCCTCCTGAAACACATAGCCCAGGGGCCGACGCCAGGTTGGCATAAAAATGTTTTGGGTATCGTCCTGCCAGACTGTCTCACCCATTTGCACGAGAGCCCGACTGGGCCGCTCCAGTCCGGCCACACAACGCAGCAAGGAGGTTTTGCCCGAACCCGAAGGGCCAAACAAGACGCTGATGCCTCTGGCGGGCAAGCTCAAATCAACCTCGAGCGCAAACGCACTGCGTGAAAGCTGGAGCCGGATCCGATGCGCGGAATCGCTCACAGCATGACACGCTGGCGGCGGCGATGCAGCAAGCCCAGCGACAATAAAACAAGAAAGGAAAATGCCACCATGGTCGCTGCCAGGGCATGCGCCTGCGCGTAGTCCATGGCCTCCACATGGCCGTAGATTTGCGTGGAAACCACCTGGGTTTTACCTGGAATATTCCCGCCGATCATCAGCACCACACCAAATTCACCTACGGTGTGGGCAAAGGTCAAAACCGCAGCCGTCAGGTAGCCGGAACGCGCCAGCGGCAAGGCCACGCGAACAAAAGCCTGCAGGGGGCTGGCCCGCAGGGTTGCGGCCACCTCCATAGGCCTCGCACCTATCGCCTCAAAAGCGTGCTGCAGGGGTTGCACGGCAAAGGGCAGTGAGTAGACCAGAGAGCCCAAGACCAAACCGGTGAAGGTAAATGACAAGGTGCCCAGCCCCAGCCACTGGGTAAACTGGCCCAGCCAGCCCTGGGGACCCAGACTGACCAGCAGGTAAAAACCCAGCACCGTGGGCGGCAGAACCAGCGGCAACGCCACCACCGCCGCCACCGGGGCGCGCCAGCCCGAACGGGTTTGGGCCAGCCACCAGGCCAGGGGGGTCCCAAGCAACAAAAGCAATACCGTCGTCAGTCCTGCAAGTTGTAAGGTCAGCGCGATGGCGCTCAGGTCGTCATAGGAGAAAGGCAAGGTCAGATTTCATAGCCGTAAGAACGGATGATGGTACGCGCTTTGTCCGTTTTTAAAAAATCCATCAGGGCAAGAGCCGCTGGCTGATTGCGCCCCGGGTTGAGCAAGACAGCATCCTGGCGTATGGGCGAATGCAAATGGGCGGGCACCACCCAGCCTGACCCCTGTCTGATGCGCTGTTCGCTCATCACCTGTGAGAGCGCGACAAAGCCTATTGCGGCATTGCCGGTGGCAACAAACTGATAGGCCTGGGCAATGTTTTCCCCCTGAACAAAGCGGCTCTGCCAGCGCTTGAGCAAGCCCAGGCTCTGCAAGGTCTCAATGGCGGCTGCGCCGTAAGGGGCCAAACGTGGGTCCGCCAGTGCCAGTCGATCAACCCGCTCGGAGCGCAGAATGGCTCCGGCATCATCGATCAGACCCGCCTGCAGGCTCCACAGCACCAAGCGACCGCGGGCGTAGTTGAAACGGCTGCTGCCCAGGGCCAAGCCATCCCGGACCAGCCGCTGTGGGGTTTCGTCATCGGCCGAGAGGAAAACCTGAAACGGTGCACCATTGCTGATTTGTGCGTAGAACTTGCCGGTGGAACCCAAGGCCAGCACCGCCTTGTGCCCGGTTTCCTGCTCAAACGCGGCCGCAATTTTTTGCATGGGTGCCGCAAAATTAGCAGCTACCGCTACGCTGACCTCAGCGGCAAAAGACACCGACATCTCTGACAAGCAGACCAGAACGCAAAACAACAGCCTCAAACTTGGCTTGAAATGCCCCATCGGATCGCACCGTGAAATTAAACGGCAAGTATAGAAAAGACGACTCAGGGCAGAACGACCTCAATGGTTTTGAGCCAGCGAACATGACGCGGGCCTGAACGAATGTCTTGCAGGGACCGCAAGGCAGGCAGGCCATCTCTTTCCAGCAGTTCATCCGTCCCCTCGCGCATGACCACAATCACACCATCGCCCAAGGCACTGTTGTAGAGCTCACCCCAGGAAAAACTCGCCTGGTAACCATCTTGTGCCGTGAGCAAAACGACCGCCCGTCGGATCGCACGCCGGTCCGGCTTCAGACCCGCCTGATCAAGCAGTTGGCGAAGTGGCACGCCCTGATAACGGATGGTGAGCGTGACCTCTTTGCCCTCTTGAACCACGGATCGGTTCTCGGCATAGTCCTTGCGGGGCAAAGCCAGCAAATCTTGCCGACTCAAGGAAAGAACCTTGTGCACTTCTCCAGACACCTGGAGCACGGCCCCAGGCGCATTCTGAGCCCATGCAGTCTGGCAGCCCCAAATCGCCAGGCCCAGTAAAAGTAACTTAAGGTTTGCCAAAACCAAATCGCTCAAAAATTGCCTGTGCATGGGGCGACAAGAGGTCATCGGCAAATTTCTGTGCCGACTCACCCGCGCCGCTTCGAACCGTCAGCCCGTACGCTGCGCCGACCTGCAGTTCCACCGGGATCTGAAAGACTTTGAGACGCGGCACTTCTCGTTGTGAGGCCACTGCGTTGGTGCAGTAGGTCAAAAACACATCCGCTTGGCGCTGATCCATGACCCAGGCGTAGGTCCCTCGCCCGGCTGGTGGTTTGGGTGAATCGGCACCGCCCGTCAGCTTGAGCGCCTTGGCATCGAGCAGGGCAAATGCACCGGGCTTGACGGTCTCTGCCTTGCGGAAAAGTGCCCAGGTGTAATCACCTGAAGGGTCAGCCACTGGCGTGGAGGTCCCAAGTCGAATCTGAGGTTTCAACAGGGTATCGAGCATGCCCGACGGCTCGATAGCCACCTCGGGCTGGGTCAGCAAACACAAGGCGTTACGCACAAAAACGACTGGCTTTTTCCAGTCAGCGCTCCTCGCCAAACGTTCTGGATGGTTGGTATCGGCCGAGGCAAAAACCTGGGCGGGAGCGCCTTGCTCAATTCGCTCCCGAAGCAGACCGGATGCACCGAAGGTCAGGTTGATTTTGGTCCCGCCGTGGGCCTGACTATGAGCGGCGATCTCGGTCAGAACCTCACGCAAACTGCCGGCTGCAAACACCTCCAGGGCATCTGCTCTGGTTTGGGCAAAGACACTGCTCATGCAGCAACTGGCAACCAAGACACCGAGTACCTGTTTGTAGACATCACTGGGGTGATTGGTTTGGTGCTTCGCCTTGTGTTTGAAGTTGAGCACTGAGCTACTTGCCAGCGTTCGGGAAAAACAGCTGCTCACCGCCAATTTTGTAGGCTGCGATAACTGCCTGGCCGGGGGCAGAGACGATCCAATCGACAAACTTCTGGGCGTCGGCCACCTTCACATGGGCATGTTTTGCTGGATTGACGCCCATCACGCCGTATTGGTTGAACAGGCGCTTGTCACCTTCGACCAGTACAGCCAGATCTGCCCGGTTTTTGAAGTTGAGCCAGGTGCCACGATCTGCGAGCACATACGCGCTGCTGCTGGCAGCAATGTTGAGCGCCGGACCCATGCCGCAGCCGCATTCCTTGTAGCCGCTGCCCTTCTTATCGGCCAAGGCCGCTGTGGTCCAGTAACGCAACTCGGCGGCGTGGGTGCCGCTTTTGTCACCTCGCGAGATAAAGTTGCCATTGCCAGCAGAAATCTTCTTGAAAGCCTCCACGATGTCAGCACCTTTGAGTTTCAAGGGGTCTGCCGCCGGCCCGATCAGTACAAAGTCGTTGTACATGACAGGCAGGCGCTTGATGCCAAAACCATCGGTCACAAATTTTTCTTCAGCCGCCTGGTCGTGCACAAACACCACATCGGCGTCACCCCGACGCGCCATATCAAGCGCCTGCCCGGTGCCCAGGGCCACCACCTTCACATCGATACCTGAGGCTGTCTTAAAAGCCGGTAGCAAGTGAGCAAACAGGCCTGACTGCTCGGTGGATGTGGTGGAAGCCATCACAATGGACTGTGCATGGCTGACACCATAACCCGACAATAATGCTACTGAAATAGTAGCTAATGATCCAATTCTGATAAGGGCTAATGACCTTAAAAATGAAAAACTTCTCATCACAACTCTCCTTTTAAAAACAAATCGGCTGCTGGACACACAGACACCAGATGTGCCGGGTTAAAAAACAGTTCGGTGGGCAGGTCGGCCAGTACGCGGCCTTGCTCCAGATAAATCACTCGGCTAGCCAGGCGCTTGACCTGACCCAGGTTGTGGCTGGCAAAAATCAAGGTCATCGGGGATTCACCGCTTGCGTCTGGATGATCCGCCTCAGCCGCGTGCTGACGCTGCCCGCAAGCAAACTCATGCATCAGTGCTTCAACCTCGCGCTTGGCGTGCGGGTCCAGACTGGCGGTGGGCTCATCGAGCAACAACACATCAGGCTTGAGCGCCCAGGCGCGTGCCAGCGCCACGCGCTGTTGCTGTCCACCGGAGAGGGTTTTGGCGTTACGCAGTGCCAGGTCCGCCAAGCCAACGCGCGCCAGTGCTGACAAACCCTGCACCTTGGCCTTTTGCCAGGGCACGCCCTTGAGCCAGAGCCCCAAAGCCAGGTTGTTTTGCACCGAACTGCGCATCAGGTAAGGGCGCTGAAACAGCATTGCCTGCCGCGCCTCAGGGGCACACCGACGCTGACCGACACTGGGCTCCAGCAGTCCATGCATCAGGCGCAACAGCGTACTTTTTCCCGATCCATTGCCGCCAATCAGAGCCACCCTTTCGGCCCGGCCAACCGATACATTGACGTCTACCAAAGCAGCGAGCGCGCCAAAGTAAACCCCGGCACCGGTCAATTGGATCAGGGGTGGGTTCATGCCAAGGCCTTCAATACCGGGGCCTGGGTGCTGCCATCGACTTTTTCACGCCAACGCCGCAGCAGCGAAATCAACGCATTGAGCAGCAACACCACGCCCAGCAGAACCAGACCGAGCGCAAGCGCCAGCGGCAAATCGCCCTTGCTGGTTTCCAGCGCGATGGCCGTGGTCATGACCCGGGTAAACCCTTCAATATTGCCGCCAACAATCATGACTGCCCCGACCTCGGAGATCGCGCGACCGAAGCAGGTGATCAAAACAGTGAGCAATGCATAGCGTTCATCCCAGGCCAGCAGCAGACTGCGCATCAGAGGCGGCGCACCCAGTGAGCGCAGTTGCTCGCCGTGGTTGCGCTCGGTATCCTCAACAATCTGACGGGTCAGTGCCACCACCACGGGCAGCACAAGCACCATCTGGGCCAGCACCATGGCCTTGAAGCTGAACATCCAGCCCAGAAAACCCAGCGGCCCGGTGCGTGAGAGCAGCAAATACACCAGAAGCCCCACCACCACCGAGGGCAGCGCAAGCAGGGTGTTGAGCACCGTGAGTAGGGCATCGCGGCCGGCAAAGCGCGCCACACCCAGCCAGCTCCCCAGCACCAGACCGGCAACGCAGGCCAGCGCGCAAGCGGTGGCACTCACGGCCAAAGACCGCCCGACAATGGCCATGAGGCCGGGATCTGGCGTGGTGATGAGTTGTATCGTGGTGGCGACGCTTAGGCTAAAGGTGGACATGGTGATACGGTGAAGTCGGGTATCGTACGCACTCGTTCAATTCCCTGCGATATGAATCACCGTGCATAGGTTGCAATTCCATTACACATTGGGTCGTCCAACCGAAGTCGATCAGACACGGATCCGCAATCCCTTGCTTGATTTGCTGCACGCGGTTCAGGAATCAGGATCGATCTCAGGCGCAGCCCGGCTTCTCGAACGGTCCTACCGCCATGTCTGGGGTGAGCTCAAACGCTGGGAAATCGAACTCGGCGACGACCTGGTGGTTTGGGAAAAAGGACAATCTGCCCTGCTCACCGAGTTTGGCAACAAACTGTTGTGGGCCGAACGCCAGGCCCAAGCCCGTCTGGCGCCGCAGATCGAAACCTTGCAAGCCGAACTTGAGCGCGCCTTTGCCCAGGCTTTTGACGACAGCGTCCATGTGCTGACGCTCTATGCCAGCCACGACGACGCCCTGTCAGCGTTGCGGGCGCATACGGCCCAGGCGCACACACTTCATCTGGACATCCGCTTTACCGGCAGCGTGGACGCCATTCGAGCGCTCAACGAAGGCCGCTGCGTAATGGCCGGCTTTC